>JANMMX010000204.1:0-1862 GCA_031373605.1 Allobosea sp.
GAGATCGAGGAACACCTTGAGATGCGGTGCGATGTGCAGCCGCCCGAAGGAGGTTGGCGCCGAGACGCGCAAGGTGCCGCGCGCCATGCCTGTGCCACTGGCAATCCACGCCTCCGCCTCTTCGAGGCTCGACAGGATCGAGATCACGCGCTCGTAGAAGCCCTGTCCGGCCTCGGTCAGGGCCAGCTGGCGTGTGGTGCGCTGGATAAGGCGCACGCCCAGCCTGTCTTCCAGCCGACGAATGCGCTTGGAGATAACGGCGGGCGAGATGTTCATCTCGCGGGCGGCAGCCGACATGCTCTTGGCTGTGACGACATGGGCAAAGACATCGAGATCGCCAAATCGGTCCATTGCCTGGCAGCCTCCCGCGACCTGTTGCCCTGCTCAACTTTGGCATTTTTTCTGTTATGGAAACAATGCTCGCGTTTGGACGCCATGCCAATGGGGGTGTGCGCAGACAGATTTTGCGCCATATCAATGCGAGCGAACACATAGCCCGACAGTAGATCGGGTGATCCACGGGAGATTTCCATGAGCGCAATCGCCTTTCCAGAGCCATCCGCCAGCATTCTGGCGCGCCGGGATGACATCGTCGCAGGCCTGGCCCGGCTGGTGCCGCAGGAAGCGCTCATCACATCCGAAGACGAGCGCCGCCCCTATGAGGCGGACGCACTGACAGCGTTTCGCAAAATGCCGCTTGCCGTCGTGCTGCCAGCGAACACGGAAGAAGTCGCTGCCGTCCTGCGCTACTGCTTTGAGCAGGGGGTGCCAGTCATCCCGCGCGGCTCGGGCACCTCGCTGGTTGGCGGCGCGACCCCGCAGGAGGATGCCGTCGTCATCGGCGTGTCGAAGATGAACAGCATCCTCGAGATCGACTACGCCAACCGGCTGGCGCGGGTGCAGGCTGGCGTCACCAACCTGTCGATCACGGGCGCGGTACAGCACGAGGGCTTCTTTTATGCGCCCGACCCGTCCTCGCAGATGGCTTGTTCCATCGGCGGCAACATCGCCATGAATTCCGGCGGCGCGCATTGCCTGAAATATGGCGTGACCACCAACAATATTCTTGGCGTCAAGATGGTGCTGCTCGATGGCTCGGTGGTCGAGCTTGGTGGTTCCCATCTCGATTCTGAAGGTTACGACCTGCTGGGTCTGGTCGTCGGCTCGGAAGGCCAGCTGGGCATTGTGACCGAGGCCACCGTGCGCATCCTGCGCGCGGCGGAAGGTGCGCGGCCCGTGCTGTTTGGCTTCCCCAAGCCAGAGCTTGCCGGTGCAGCCGTTGCCGCCATCATCGGGGCGGGCATCATTCCCGTCGCCATCGAGTACATGGACAAGATGGCCATCGCGATCTGCGAGGATTTTGCCCATGCGGGCTACCCGATGGATGCCGAGGCGCTGCTCATCATCGAGGTTGAAGGCTCCGAGCGCGAGATGGACGATCAGCTGGCCCGCATCATTGCGATTGCCAAGGCCAATGGCGTGACGACGGTGAAGGAAAGCCGCTCGGCCATGGAAACGGCTGCGATCTGGAAGGGTCGAAAGTCAGCCTTTGGCGCGACCGGCAAGATCGCAGATTACATCTGCATGGACGGCACGATTCCGACCGGGCGCCTGCCCGAAGTGCTCACCAGGATGGACAAGCTGGTGAAGCATTATGGCCTGCGCGTCGCAAACGTCTTCCACGCGGGCGACGGCAACCTGCATCCGCTGGTGCTTTACGACATCAACGACCCGGTCGAGCGCCAGAAGGCCGAGGATTGCGGGCTCGACATCCTGCGCCTCTGCGTCGAGGTTGGCGGCTGCCTCACCGGCGAGCACGGCGTGGGGATCGAGAAACGCGACCTGATGCCGGTACAATTCTC
>JANMMX010000208.1:0-1594 GCA_031373605.1 Allobosea sp.
CATGCGCCTGCGCCATAAGGAACCAGGCCGCAGCCCAATGCGGAGCTTCGCCGACCGTTTG
This sequence comes from Allobosea sp., assembly GCA_031373605.1. Lineage (GTDB taxonomy): Bacteria > Pseudomonadota > Alphaproteobacteria > Rhizobiales > Beijerinckiaceae > Allobosea. Next base: position 62 of record JANMMX010000208.1, read on the forward strand.
CTGCAGAATGTCACAGGCGGCCGTCAGATCGCCATCAGCCAGTGCCGCGCGTGCCCAATCCAGCCGCCGGTCCAGCCGCGTGTCGCCCGAGCTTTCGTTCATATGGGCGACATTGCCGCGACATCGCGGCCGCGCCCAATGCCCAGATAGCGGAAACCGGCACGCGCGACATCATCCGGCCGGTAGATGTTGCGCAGGTCAACGATGACGGGAAGAGCCATGCTGGCCTTGATGCGCGACAGGTCAAGCGCGCGGAACACGTCCCACTCGGTGACGATCACCAGCGCATCAGCGTTAGCGACGCAGGAGTATGGGTCAGTGGCGAAGGTGATGTCCGGCAGGAGCAGGCGGGCCGCAGTCATGCCTTCAGGGTCAAAGGCGGAGATGATCGCACCGGCCTCTTTCAGCGCAGCAATAATCGCCAGCGAGGGAGCCTCGCGCATGTCGTCGGTGTTGGGCTTGAAGGTGAGGCCGAGTATGGCGATGTGCTTGCCCGCAACCGAGCCGCCGCAAGCCTTGATGACCCGCTGCGCCATCGCTGATTTGCGCGCATCGTTGACGGCAACGACAGTCTCCAGAATGCGGGCGGGTTGGCCGACATCCTGCGCGGTCTTGATAAGTGCGAGCGTGTCTTTCGGGAAACACGAACCGCCATAGCCCGGCCCGGCATGCAGAAATTTCGAGCCGATGCGGTTGTCGAGCCCGATGCCGCGCGCAACCTCCTGCACATCGGCACCCAGCACCTCGCACAGATCAGCCATCTCGTTGATGAACGTGATCTTCGTCGCAAGAAAGGCGTTGGCGGCATATTTGATGAGCTCTGAGGTGCGACGGCTCGTGTAGAGGATTGGCGCCGCGTTGAGATAAAGTGGTCGATAGATTTCGCCCATCACCTCGCGTGCCCGCTGGTCTTCCGTGCCGATCACGATCCGGTCTGGGCGCTTGAAATCGCTGATGGCTGCACCTTCACGCAGGAATTCCGGGTTCGAAACCACTGCGAAGTCCGCATCCGGCCGTGTTTCCCGAATAATGCGCTCGACCTCGTCGCCCGTGCCGACAGGCACCGTCGACTTGGTCACCACCACGGTATAGCCCGTCATGGCACCCGCGATGTCGCGCGCCGCCTGATAGACATAGGAAAGGTCGGCATGACCATCGCCACGGCGCGATGGCGTGCCGACGGCAATGAAGACGGCCTGCACACCTTCCAGCGATTCTTTCAGGTCGAGCGAGAAGGAAAGCCGACCCTGCTTGACGTTGCGTGCGACAAGATCGTCGAGCCCTGGCTCGAAAATCGGCATGCGGTTTTCGCGCAAGGCGCTGATTTTCGCGGGATCCGTGTCAAAGCAGACGATGTCATGCCCGAAATCGGCAAGGCAGGTGCCCGACACAAGGCCCACATAACCCGCCCCGATCATCGCAATGCGCATGCGCGTTTTCCTCTCAAGCTTCGCCTGCAAAGGGCGCAGCGCTTCCATAAAGACTCAGATCGCAGGTGGCGAGCCCAAGGACTTTCCAATCGATAACCATCAC
>JANMMX010000214.1:0-10931 GCA_031373605.1 Allobosea sp.
GCCGCAACCGCGTCGTCAATCTGCCGCGACGCCTGGTGAACCTGAAATGAGGCCCCCTCAACGACGAGCGCCGTTTTTCGGGAGTTTTCAACCTGCGACCTGATGCTGGCAATATCGGCGTTCATGTTGCGCGTTTTGGCCAGGGAGACGTCCGCTGCCTCAGAGACACTCCGGATGGCGCCATCCTGCTGGTCCAGCACGGTCGACATTTCTTGCGTGTGGGCTTCTGCGCGCTTCACAACATTGGCGATGTCCCGGATCGACCTGACCGAAAGGGTGGTCGTTTTTTGCATGGCATCAATCTGACCGGCGATTTCCTCTGTTGCCTGGGCTGTGCGCGCCGCAAGGCTTTTGACCTCAGAGGCCACCACCGAGAAACCACGGCCCGCTTCGCCCGCGCGGGCAGCCTCGATGGTCGCGTTGAGGGCCAGCAAGTTTGTCTGCTCGGCAATGGAACGGATCAGCGACACCACTTCTCCGATGCGCCGTGCGGCACCATCCATCTGCTCGACCGAGTCATCTGTCTCGCGCGCAAGCCGGCTGGCGGTCACAACAATGTTGAAGGTCTCGCGCAACCGCGCCGACAGATCAGAAATGGAAGTCGACATTTGATTGGTTGCCCCGGCGACTGTCGCCACGGATTCGTCGATCTGCGTTGAGTTGCTCGCTAGCGAGGCGACATCACTGTTCGCCGCGTGGCTTGCGTCCCGAAACTCGGACGCAGACATGGCCAGTGCATTCACCGTTGTATCAATGTCCTGCATGGCTGCCTGCACCAGCGCCTTGAACTCGGAGACGGCTGTCTCGAGCAGGCGCAGACGCTCTTCGCTGTCTTTCTGGGCTTGCGCGTCGCGTTCCTGGATGGCCGCCATCTGTGCACCCTGCCGTTGCATCTGCTCGAGAGACTTGGCGACGATCGCAAGCTCCTTGATGCGTGCTGCACCAATCCTGACTGGCCGCCCGCTTTGGAAATCCATCAAGGCTGCTGACACCGTGAGGCTGAAGGCTCCGAACTGACGCAGCATCAGCGTAACGAACCCGAGCATTGCCACAACGATGGCCGCAAATGTCACGACCAGCACAAGGCCCTGTCGCTCGACTGCGATGCTGCGTGAGGCCTGTGCTTCGGCGGCAGCTTTCGCAAAGCCTTCGGTGTTGATCTTGCGCATGGTGCCAATCACAAAGCGCAGCGCGTTCAATCGAATGAATGTTTCAGCTGTTGCCTCTTTCGAGGTCGGCAGGTTCGTGAGCGTGCTTTCAATTTCTGTGTGATAGGCCTGAAAAGCCGCAAGGTGCTGCCGAAGCGTCTGCTTGAGTTGCTCGGGAAGATCGCGCGCCAGATTGGCTCTGACCGCGTCCTGCGCGCGCTTCGGGTACGATCCAACCGCGTCCTTGTAGGCGCCTTCGGCAACGCGCATTTTGGCCATTACGGTTGTTTTTTCTGCTTCCGGAAGCTCGTACATCGCCAGAATCGAATGCAGGATCGAGCGACCTTCCTCATTGAAGAAGGTGCCCGTCAGATGTGTCTCGATCCCTTGCCAGATGGTTTCCAGCCGCCGCTCGGCATCATTGGCGGAAAGCATGAAACGGTAATTCAGCAGGCCCCCACCTGCCACAAGCAGAAGCAGAAGTGCCGCGAACGAAAACAGCTGGGAACGGATGGAGCGCATGGGGACCTCGATGAAACATCGAGGTCCAGATTAGGCAGAAGAGGTAAACAACTTATGAGTTCATAAGTAGAAATACTACAACTTCTGCGTGCCGGTATCGATCTATCGCCATATTCACTTCGGCGAGAGAATCATCACCATCTGGCGGCCTTCGAGCTGCCAGTCGCTCTCAACCTTGCCGACATCGGCTATATCGACCTTCACCCGATCAAGTACGCGGATTCCCAGCTCCTGGTGGGCCATTTCGCGGCCACGAAAGCGCAGCGTCACCTTGACCTTGTCGCCCTCGTCAAAGAAGCCGCGCATCGACTTCATCTTGACGTCGTAATCGTGCTTGTCGATGCCGGGACGGAGCTTGACCTCCTTGATCTCGACGGTCTTCTGCTTTTTGCGGGCTTCATTGGCCTTCTTCTGCTCCAGAAAGCGGAAGCGACCGTAATCCAGCACCTTGCAGACCGGCGGAACGGCGTTTGGCGAGATTTCAACCAGATCCAGCCCTGCATCTTCGGCAATCTTGAGTGCATCGAAGAAGGGGACAACACCCCGGTTGGCACCGGTGTCATCGATGAGCTGGACTTCACGAACGCCGCGAATGTCGCGGTTCGAGCGCGGCCCGTCTTTCTGGGGGGCTGGCGCGGGGCGGAACGGACGGCGAATGGCAGTGATCTCCTGATTGAGGCGCGGACGCACCAGTTGCGCAGACACATTGCACATGGAGCGCGTATGTCAATGTTAAGCGCGGCGAAAGGCGCGCATGATCTCGTTTTGCGCGGTGATGGCGCGCTGTTATCGCCCGACAAGCGCGCAATAAACGTCCAGCGTCTCCGCCACCATATGGTCCAGAGAGAAATGCGCCTCGACATGGCGGCGTGCCCTCAGGGCCAGATTGTCCGCGGCTGAGGGCCGCAGCGCCAGGGCTTCACCCAGGCCATCGGCGAGCGCGTTTGCATCCCCCGCCTGCACCCGCCAGCCCGTGCGCTCCTGCGCGGCGGTCTGGGGCGGCGCCAGCACTGTCTCCGGAACAGCGCCCAGATCAGAGACGACAACCGGCGTGCCCATGGCCTGTGCCTCGACGGCGACACGCCCGAAGGCTTCGGGCTCGGTCGAGGGCACAGCCACGACCGCTGAGGCCAGAAAGGCGGCGGGCATATCGGTGCAGTGACCCACGCGGCGCACGATGCCTTCAAGCCCGTGTCTGGCGATCAGTGCGTCAAGTTCCTTCACGTAGGCCTCGCGCCCTTGTGCATCACCCGCCAGCACATAGACCGCATCACTGACGCCGCGCTGGCGCAAGCTGGCCGCCGCCTCGATCAGCACGCGCTGGCCTTTCCAGCCGGTAAGCCTGCCGGGCAGCAGCACGATGCGGCGGTCAGGCTCGACCTGCCAGTCGCTCCGCAACTTCTCGACCCGCTCGGGTGCGACGGAGGCTGGCGCGAAGCTGGAAAAATCCGTGCCCCGATGCACCACACGGATGCGCTCGCGGGCAAACGGGTGCATCTCGGCGATCATGTCGGCGGTGTAGTGCGAATTGGCGATCACGACATCGCCGCGTGCCATGACGGAATTGTAGAGCGTCTTGACAGCAGAGCGGGTCGAATACGAGCCGTGATACGTCGTGACAAATGGCAGGCGCAGCACCCTTGATGCTGCCAGCGCCACCCAGGCCGGCGCGCGCGAGCGCGCATGGATGATCTCGACGCCTTCATGACGGCAGAGCCGCACCAGCTTGCGGACATTGGCTGCCATGACGAAAGGATTTTTTGCAGCTGCCGGAAAAGCAGCCCAGATGCCACCCTTGGCCTGCAATTCGCCAACCAGCCTACCGCCTTCGGTGGCGACCAGCGCGCGGGCGCTCACCGCGCTGAGTGCGGCTGCAATGTCGACCGTGGTGCGCTCTGCGCCACCTGCATCCAGCTCAGGGATGATCTGCAGCACGGTGCGCCCCACCAGCGGATGCTGGCTTGCCGATGGCAGGGGATCGCCTGGTTTCAAATCACCTGATCGCAAAGCGGAGCTCACCAAATTGTGGCACTAGATCACGCGCGCGAATCGAACAGCGCACGCACCTGCAAGGGAGAATTACGGTGGCAGAACCCAAACCGCAATTTCTTGAGGTTCGGTCAGGCGGGACAACACGTCGTCTGGCCTTTTTGAAACAGGATGGCGCGGGGCCGCCAGTGGTCTGGCTCGGCGGCTTTCGCTCCGACATGCGCGCGACAAAGGCTGAAGCGCTGGCGCAGTGGGCGGCAAAACAGGGCCGTTCTTTCCTGCGCCTCGACTATAGCGGCCACGGCGAATCCGATGGCAATTTCGCTGATTCAACGCTCTCTGTCTGGCTTGAGGACGCACTGGCAGTGATCGAAGCCCACACGTCCGAACCGGCCATTCTCGTGGGCTCGTCGATGGGCGGCTGGATCGGCCTGCTGGTGGCAAAGCGATTGCGCCAGACCGCACCGTCACACGCACCCTGCGGGCTGGTGCTGATTGCGCCCGCTGTCGACTTCACGCATGAGTTGATGTGGCCCGAGCTGCCGCCTGCGATCCGCGAGCTCATTGCGCGCGATGGCGTGTGGATGCGGCCTTCCGCCTATTCGCCGGAACCGACCCCGATCACGCAAAGGCTGTTCGAGGATGCACGCCAGCATCTCCTGTTCGGCCAGCCGATCCGGACTGGCTGCCCGGTGCACATCATGCAAGGGTTGCGCGACCCGGATGTGCCTTGGCAACACGCCATACGGCTGGTCGAGCATTTGCCGTCAGACCCGGTCAAGCTCGCGCTCATCAAGGATGGCGACCACCGGCTGTCCGGTCCCGATGATCTCGTCAGACTGGTAGCTGCTGTCGCCGCGATCTCTTCAAGCTGATAACGGCTGCCGCCGCGATCAGTGAACGCTGACCGTCTTCAGGTCATGCGCCCAGGCATTGGCAGCGGCCGTGTCGCGGTTGTCGGCAAGCAGGATCGGCGATCCGTCAGCTGACAGCAGTGCGAAAAGCTGCCGGCCAGGCTCGATTTCCGGGGCCTGCGGGAACACGCGCGCCACGTCTTCCGAGCGCATCGCCTTCACATAGGCCACCTCACCATTGCCAAGCGCGGCCAGCTCAGCTGAAGTCAGCAAGCCAGCATGCTTGTGCCGCTTCCGGGCGCTCTGTTTTGCAATTGTCATCGTGCACTCCCTTGCGGCCATCTGGGCCGATGCCGTGGCTCGATCACTTGGTCCACCAGGACCGAACCGACATTGAACCACGCAATTCCTGTCTGAAGTCTGAATCTCGATATGTGATCAGTCGCGCGCCACAATGTCGATGCGGCGGATCAGCCGCTCCGGCTCTGGCCGCACGAGGTCGATTGCGAGCAATCCGCTGGCAAGATCCGCGCCGAGCACCTCCATGCCATCGACCAGCAGGAAGGAGCGCTGGAACTGGCGCGCGGCAATGCCGCGGTGAAGATAGTGGCGCGCCTTGTCATCGACCTGCCGGCCTCGGATTGTCAGCTGACTCTCCTCCAGCGTGATATCGAGCTGATCGCGGGTGAAACCGGCGACAGCCAGCGTGATGCGCAGGCGCTCGGGCTCATGAGCCGTGCGCGGCAGACGCTCGATGTTGTAGGGCGGGTAGCCTTCGCTGGCGCCTTTGGCGACACGGTCGAGCGCACGCTCGATCTCGTCGAAGCCCAGCATGAAGGGGTGAGACAGCAATGGCTGACGTGTCATACGAAGCCCCCGGGAGGCACCTCTGGCAGGAAACGGAGCCTGCAAGGAAGCGGCACCCCGTGACAGCAAGATCACCCTGCCGACTTCCCGGATATGGGGGGTATTCCACCTCGCGACAAGGTGTGGAGGCGATGGTACAGCCACCCCGGCTTGAACGGGGGACCTCTAGATCCACAATCTAGCGCTCTAACCAACTGAGCTATGGCTGCACGGTAACCTCGCTGACCCCTCGGAGCCAGCGCGGCGGAACCTAGTGCGAGGTCATCACGATTGCAACCACTCTTGCGAAGGGTTGCCGTCAATGCCGCGATCAGCCGACCTTGAGAGTCGAACGCGCGGTGTTGCCGAGATCGGTCAGGTGCAACGTCAGCGACTCGAACGAGCGGCGAAACGCCTTTGACTGGACGATGACCAGATCGGATGCCGACTTCTGCTGGGCCAGCTGTTCGACCGTCTCAAGCGTGGAGGCCAGCTCCGCGCAGGCATGGTCCAACATCTTGGCCTGGAGGGCTGAGGCCGCCCTGGCAGCCGCAAGGCTGGCAGCGAACCAGGCCGAGGTATCGAACTCGGGTGCGCGAAAAACGGGCTTGCCAGCAGCAGCCACTGGCGTTCTTGCAGCCACCGGCTTTTCGGCAGCTGCGGCTGATGCAACCGGCTTGGCAGTGACCGGCTTGGCGATGACGGGCTTGACGACAGTCGGGCTCTCACCGGTGGCCTTGGCAGCAAGCGCAGGCTCCGCAGCCATTGCAACCGTCACCACTGCAGGCTTGACGACCTCAACCTTGGCAGCCTCGACCTTGGCGGCAACCAGCCTGGCGGCAGCGGCCTTGGCGGTGGCGGCGGCACTTGATGCTTCGGTCTTGATGGCAGGAGAAACGGCAGGCTTGATTGCGACAGGTGCAGGCGCCTCGACCGGAGCAACAGGTGCATTTGCCACGACGGGCGCTTCAAGTGGCGCCACTTTCGACAAGGCGGTCACGGGAGCAAGGCTGACCTTGGGCTTGGCATTGCCATGGTTCACCACAGCGGGCTTGGTTGCGGCAGCCTTGGGCAGCTCAGACTTCGACATGATGACATCTCCTGAAAATAATCCGGATGTTCACGCCATCCGCGCGGGCCTGGTCTTCTGAACATTTCGGCTGTTTGACTGCGGAGCCGCCACCGGCGACTCCGTGTTGTTCAATGTGCTGCGTGCACACCATTCGACATCACTTGGTCTTGGTGGCCTTGGCGGCAGCTTCGGTCACCACAGTGCCGAGATCCTTCATCTGCGACTGGATCGAGCCCATCTGTGCCTTCAGGAACTCGGCCTGATGCTGCATGATCTCGTTCACGTCCTTCGACTTCACCAGCTTCTGGGCGAGATCGAACGCAGCGGCGACATTGGTCTCGGCATAGGTCATGGCCTTCTTGGTCATGTCCTGGGCATTCGTGCGGGCGGACTCGGTGGAGCCGACAACCTGCTCGGAGGCCTTCTGGGCAGCGCCCATGAAACCATCAAATGCCTTGCGGGCCTGATCGACGCTCTTTTCGGCGAAATCACGCATTTCGGCCGGGACTTCAAACGGGTTCTTGGTGTTCATGGCTTCCTCCGGAAAAATTGAAATCCATGGCACATCCATGAATTATGGTGCAGTGCAATATCATTGCTGCAGTGCAAAATCAAGCCGTGCAAACGCCTGTTAACGGTGTTGGGCATTGGCCGCGCACAGCGAGCCAAAGGGCTTGGATTCACCCAATGCCCCGGGCTATTAAGGAACTGTTAGGCATAAAGACCATGCCGCATCGGCAGAATACCCGTCGCAACCGAGACAATTGATGAGCCACACCAGCACAAACTGGGATGCAATGATCGCAGAGGCTGCGCGGGACTCCGCGCTGGCACCTTTTGTTGCAGGCGGGGCGATGATGTTCTGGTCGGTGGAAACAGGTGAGTTGCTGCATGCCAACGAGGTTGGCGTGGCGTTGCTGGGCAGCGATGCCACAATTGCCCGTGACCTTGCGGGTTCGGCCGCACGGACACGGCTTCGCCAGCTCGGCCAGGGCCTGGCACCACGCGCCGGTGTTCGGCTCGAGCGTCTGCGGCTGATACCCGGCGCCGCTGCCTCGCTGGTGACCTGCGCCTGCCGCCTGATGCCGGATGGTCGTGGCAACGAGGTGCTGCTGACGGCAGCCGCAGCAAAGTCAAAGCCGGCGACTTCTGGCGAGCAGCCTGATGCCCCACACAACATTGCAGCGCTTCCGGAGTCGGGCGCGATGCGCGTTGAGGCATTGCCGACTCCTGACTTGAAAATTCTCGCCGCAACTCCGGCGAAGACTCCCGGCCTGCGCCGTTTTGTCTGGGAAAGTGATGCAGCGGGCACCCTGCGAAGCATCAACCCGGCCCTGGCCGACGCTTTGGGGCTGCCTGCAGACGCACTCGTCGGACGCAGTTGGACGACCCTGTTCGGACAGGCGCTGGAAGATCATGATGGCGCATTGGCTGCGGCCCTTGCGCGGCAGCAAACATGGAATGCCGTTCCAGCGCGCTGGCTGCTGGCCGATCGCAGTGGCGTGCTGGCAACCGAAATGTCGGCATCGCCTGCACTGGATGCCGCCGGTGTCTTTGCCGGTTTCCGTGGCTTTGGCCTCGTGCGTGGTGTTGAGCTGCGTCAGGTGGCCGAGATACCGGAACGCGAACCCGTTGCACCCAAGCTGCCTGAGAATGATCCTCAAACAGAAGAACCGCCGGTCAAGACGAATGTCTTGACCTCGTTCCCGGTGGAGCCAAAGCACCCGCCCAGCGCGCCCGTCAGCGACAATGTCGTGGCGCTGCGCAATGGCCATCTGGCGAGCGTCCGCCCGATGCTGGAGCCTGCCAAGGCTTCGCTGAGCCCATCCGAGCGCAATGCGTTTCGCGAGATTGCCAAGGCGCTGGGCGCCCGGATCGAGGGTGACCCGCTGCCGGAGGCCAGGCTTTCGTTCGATGCCAAGGCGGCCCAGGACCTGTCTGCTGCTCCAGGGCCAACAGACACTGTGCCGCATGGTCCGGCGCTGCCGGTTGCCGATCCGGTTATGCCATTGGCTGTCAGCATTTCGGAAATCACGCTGGTTGCAGAGCCCCCCACACTCGCAACGCGCACGGCGCGGCTCGGCCATTCCTTTGCCGATCTGCTGGACCGTGTGCCCATCGGCGTGCTGGTCAACCGAGGTGACGAGGCGCTTTATGCCAACCGCACCCTGCTCGATCTGCTCGATTTTACCGATGTGGCCGACATCAAGGCGAGCGGCGGGCTGACGCGCCTGATCCGTGGCGCAGGCGCTGGCGGCACGACGACGCTGGTCGACCGGGCAGGTGATGATCTGGTCGTCGAGGCCAGACTCTCTCCGGTCAACTGGCAGGGCGAGCCTGCCACGCTGATGTCCTTCCGCAAGGCGGTCGGCGATGTTGACCAGTCAGCTCGCATCGAGGCGCAGGAAATGGACATCGCCCAGCGTGATGGCCGCGTCAGCGAGTTGACGGCGATGCTCGATACGGCAACTGACGGCGTGGTCACGCTGGACGAGCGCGGACGCATTCTGGCGCTCAACCGTTCGGCAGAAGCCCTGTTCGGTTATGACCAGCGCGAGGTCACCGGAGAACTGTTCACGCTGTTGCTGGCACCCGAAAGCTTCACGCCTGCGCTCGACTATCTTGAAGGCCTGAAGGGCGGCGGCGTTGCCTCACTGATGAATGATGGACGCGAGGTCGCAGGCCGCGTGCGCCAGGGTGGCCGCGTACCACTGTTCATGACCATGGGTCGCATTGCCGAGACGCCGGAACTGAAGTTCTGCGCCGTGTTGCGCGATGTCACATCCTGGAAAAAGGCCGAATCCGAGCTGGTTGAATCCCGCAAGGCGGCGGAGCGCTCAAGCGCGCAGAAATCAGATGTGCTGGCCAAGATCAGCCATGAAATCCGCACGCCGCTGAATGCCATCATCGGCTTTTCCGAGGTGATGGCTGAAGAGCGCTTCGGGCCCATCGGCAATGAGCGCTACAAGGAATATCTGCGCGACATCCACGAGTCCGGCGGCTATCTCATCAGCCTCGTCAATGATCTGCTCGACCTGGCCAAGATCGAGGCGGGCAAGCTTGATCTCGATTTCGTCAGCGTCAGCCTCAATGACATCTGCCAGTCTTCCGTGGCGCTGTTGCAGCCGGAGGCGCAGCGTGGCCGCGTTGTGCTGCGCTCCGGACTGGCGCCGAAACTGCCGCCGGTCGTTGCCGACCAGCGCTCTATCCGGCAGATCGTCATCAACATCCTGTCCAATGCGGTGAAGTTTACTGATCCGGGCGGACAGGTCATCGTTTCGACCGCACTTGGCGACAAAGGCGAGGCGATCTTGCGCGTGCGCGACACCGGCATCGGCATGGACGAGAAGGAGCTGGCGCTGGCGCTGGAGCCGTTCCGTCAGGTGCAGACCACGCGCAAGGCTGGCGGCACGGGCCTTGGCCTGCCGCTGACCAAGGCGCTGGTCGAGGCCAACCGTGCGGCCCTCACAATCACCAGCGCGCGCAATGAGGGCACACTGGTCGAGATCACCTTCCCGCCGCAGCGGGTGCTGGCAGGCTGAGGGTGCGAAGGGTCTACAGATCGACCTCCCAGGTCTCGCCGACCAGATTGACGCCGAAGGAATGGTGCGGCTCACTCGCCGTCAATTTCCAGCCTCGTGAGACATAGAGCTTGCGTGCGGCGGTGAGGATGTCGTTGGTCCATAGGGTCATGCGGCGATAGCCAGCCTGCCGGCCGAACGCCATGCACTGGTCCACGAGCAGGCCACCTGCGCCCAGTCCCCGCGCCTTTTCATCCACGATCAGCATCCGCAATTGCGCGGTCTCGTCATCCTTGCGGACGCAGAAGATGGCACCGACAGGTTCGCCACCGAGATCGGCAATCCAGCAGCATTCGCGGGTGGGGTTGCGCGTCCGGATGAAGCTGGCCACAAGTTCGGCAACCATCGCTTCGAATGTGCTGTCCCAGCCATATTCCTGTGCATAGACCTCGCCATGGCGCGCGATGATCCAGCCATAGTCGCCAGGCTGCGGGTCACGAAGGTGAAGATCAGTTGCTGGCTGGGCATCGCTTCGGTTCATGCGCTCAAAATGGGGCACCGTTCATGGACACGCAACTGGCATTGGCCCGACCACAGCCTTGCACCGACTTCACGGACAGGGCATCGTCGCAGCCAAAGTGAGGTCAGCCGTGCAATTTAATCTTTCCGACGAAGAACAGATGATCCGTGACACGGCGCGCAAGCTGGCGGCTGACAAATTGGCACCCCATGCAGCCTTGCTGGACGAAGGCCATGGCCGCGAGGGGCTGCTCGCCAACCTCAAGATGCTGGCGCAGAACGGCTTCATGGCGCTGAACATGCAGGCTGGCTATGGCGGCACGGAGGCTGGCACCGTGGCCTTCGCGCTCGCCATCGAAGAACTGGCCTATGCCTGCGCCTCGACCGCCGTCACGGTTTCGGTCACCAATATGGTGGGCGAGGTGGTGCAGGCGGTGGGCAACGAGGCGCAGAAGCAGGC
>JANMMX010000244.1:0-1713 GCA_031373605.1 Allobosea sp.
GCTGCGCACGCGCGTCTCGTTCGATGTCGGCATTCGCGAACTGGGCGGCCAGCCGATGATGGTGACAGGCCGCGAGATCGAGCTGGGTGAGCGAGAAAGCATCGCCGACACCGCCCGTGTGCTGTCGCGCTATGTCGATGCGATCATGATCCGCATGCTGGATCATGATGCGCTGGTGGAGCTTGCCAGCCACGCCACCGTGCCGGTCATCAACGGGCTTACCAAGCGCCAGCACCCCTGCCAGGTCATGGCTGACATCATGACCTTTGAGGAGCATCGCGGCCCGATCAAGGACCGCCGCATCGCCTGGACCGGTGATTCCAACAATGTGCTGACCTCATGGATTCAGGCCTCCACCCGCCTCGGCTTCGAGATGCAGATCGCGACGCCGGAAGAGTTGGCACCAAACCCCGCACTGGTGGCCTGGGCCCGCCAGAACGGCGCAAAGCTGACCTTGACCAACAGGCCGGAAGCGGCTGTCGAAGGGAGTGATTGCGTCATCACCGATTGCTGGGTCTCGATGGGCGACGAGGAAGGCACCCGTCACAATCTGCTGCGCCCCTACCAAGTGGATGAGCGGCTGATGGCGCGTGCGGGCAAGGATGCCGTGTTCATGCATTGCCTGCCTGCCTGCCGCGGCGAAGAGGTGACAGACGGTGTGATGGATGGGCCGCAATCGGTCGTGTTCGATGAGGCCGAAAACCGCCTGCATGCGCAAAAAGGCATTCTCGCCTGGTGTTTTGGTGCCGTGAACGCATGAGTTCTTACGAAAGAAGCGCCGAAGGCGGCGCACCGCTGCTCTACATTCCGGAAGCGGAAGCTGGCGATGATCGCGTCGTGCCCTTTGCCGTGCCGGCCCTCGACATAAGAGGCCGCGTCATCCGCCTGGGCGAGGCGCTCAATCTGGTGCTGGACCGTCACGCCTATCCCGATCCCGTTTCGCGCGTGCTGGGCGAGGCCGCGACGCTGACCGTGCTGCTTGGCACTGCCCTCAAGTTCGAGGGCCGCTTCCAGCTGCAGACCAAGACCGATGGTGCCATCTCGATGCTGGTGGTGGATTTCACTGCACCAGACCAGTTCCGCGCGGTCGCCCGCTTTGATGCGGAAAAGCTGGAAGCGACGCAAGCGGCACAGAATATCAGCACAGCCGTGCTGCTCGGCCATGGCCATCTGGCGATGACGGTCGATCAGGGCGCCGAAATGTCGCGTTACCAGGGCGTCGTGGCGCTGGAGGGCCAGGGTCTGGAGGAAGCGGCGCACCAGTATTTCCGCCAGTCCGAGCAGATCCCCACGCGCATCAGGCTCGCTGTTGGCGAGGTCGTCGCGGGCGGAAAACGCCATTGGCGCGGTGGCGCACTGATGGTGCAGTTCATGCCGCAATCGGTTGATCGCATGCGCGCCGCCGACCTGCCGCCGGGCGATGCACCCGAGGGCAGCGACTATCTGACGGATCTCGAAGGTGCAGATGTCGACGGTGATGGTGTGCGCGACGACTCATGGATTGAGGCTCGCTCGCTGGTCGGCACCATCGCGGATCACGAGTTGCTGGACCCTTCACTCGCCAGCGAAAGCCTGCTCTACCGCTTGTTCCACGAGCGCGGCGCCCGCGTTTTCGAGGCGCAGGCCGTCCACGAGGAATGCCGCTGCTCGCGCGAGCGCATCATGGGCATGCTGAAGGGCTTTTCGCCCAAGGACCGCCACGACATGATCGCC
>JANMMX010000249.1:0-7936 GCA_031373605.1 Allobosea sp.
AAGCAGCCAGCACGGCAAAACCAGATGGAGTGTCGCGTTTCAGCATGGTGGATTCCGGAGACGGTTCTGATTCTCTAGCATGCTGCCAATCTTGTCGCAGAATTTGCTGCAACGGAAGCAAGTGCCCGGTTCATTCACAAAGGGCTTGGGCAAGACTGCGCAAGGTCGCGCCAATATTCGCCGCTCCGGCCGCTTTCGACACGACACGGCCTGAATGTTCGCGCATACAGGCTGGGTCCAGGCGCAGGAGTGCAATCTGGCTCCGACAGGATTGCAAACCATGACCTCCAGCACCAAAGCAGCAGGCGCCTTCCTTTCGCAGCGCGGGCCACGCAGTCTGTGTGCCGCAACTCTTCTGGCTACCGCAGCCTTGTCTGTTGCAATATTGGCCGTTGCCAAGCCAGCCGTCTCGCGAACACCTGCTGTGATCGATCCCGCCAGAACCAGCATTTCCTTCGAGATCGAAGCGATCGGCTGGCCCACAACGCGCGGTATGTTCAGAAGTTTTGATGGCAAGATCAATGTGGACCTTGAGCAACCCTCGCTGAGTTCGGTTGTTTTCCGTGTCGATGCGTCGTCTGTCGACGCTGGATCGTCAGGGGTGACGGGCTATATCAAGAGCGAGTCGATGCTGAACGTTGCAAAGCATCCGACGATCGATTTCCGTTCATCGTCTGTGCAGCGGACAGGCGAACGCAGCGTGCGTGTGACGGGTGACATGAGCTTTTTCGGCGCGACGTTGCCTGCCAGCTTCGATGTCGATGTTGACCGGCAAGGCCAGAGCAAGTTGCTGTCCTTCACGGCGCGCGGCGTGTTGAAACGGTCTGCCTTTGGTTTTATCTCTGGCCAGCCACTGATTTCTGATGATGTGAAGATCACGGTTGCCACCGTTGGCCGGATCGAATGACTGCGCGGTATTGGGCCAGGGCAAGTGTCTGACATGCCAAAATCTGGGGGCCTACGCTGGCCGCTTGTCCTGCGCCGCATTCATGCGGCTGCCGCCGCAGGGGTTATCGTCACGATGGTCATCGGTTTGGCCATGACCCATATGGTCGCCGATATCGGACTGCGTTTCGAGCTCTACCAGTGGCACAAGTCATTTGGCTTTGCGGTGCTGGGCCTCATGCTCGCGCGCTGGGCCGCGCGGTTGACCGTTATGGCACCCTCCGGCGTCGGAGGGCGCTGGCAGCAGCGGCTCGCAACAGTTCTCCACGGGTTTTTCTATGTCGCGCTGATTGCGCTGCCTGTCACGGGCTGGTGCATGGTCTCCGCCTCACCTGTGCGCGTTCCGACAGTTCTGTTCGGCGTGCTGCCCGTTCCCGATATCCTCGGTCCCGATCCGGCTCTCTACCGATGGTTCAAGGCGCTGCATGGCTGGCTCAGCTGGACGGTGATCCTCGCGCTTGCCTTGCATGTCGCGGGCGCATGGGTGCACCGGACTGACGATATCCTGGCGCGGATGTGGCGCTTGCGTGCCTGATGCGCTCACGCCTCACACAATCGCGATTGGACGTGACCGGCCTGTCCCTGCAAGGGGACTGAAGCGGCCTGCAGGGCCGCCCAAGGCATCGGAGCTTTCACGATATGACCACTGGCGCAGACCGCATCGCCCAACGTCTTGCCAGGGCGGGTTGCCGCCATGCCTTCGGCATTCCCGGTGGCGAAGTGCTGGCGCTTGTCGAGGCTTTGGGTGCTGCGGGGATTGAGGTCATCCTCACCAAGCATGAGAATGCCGCCGGCTTCATGGCTGAAGGCGTCTGGCATGCCACAGGTGCACCGGGCCTGTTTTTCGCCACTCTGGGGCCTGGCGTGGCCAATGCCGTCAATGTGGTCGCCAATGCGATGCAGGACCGCGTGCCGCTGATCTTCGTCACCGGCTGCGTCGACGCTGCAGAGGCCGAAAGCTACACCCACCAGGTGTTCGACCATCAGGCGCTGCTGCGCCCGATTGTGAAAGCAAGCTTCCGCGCCACGCGCGAGACAGCGGATCTTGTGGTCGACAAGGCGCTCGCCATCGCGCTTTCGGGGCGCCCAGGCCCGGTGCACATCGATCTGCCGATCACAGTGGCCGAAGGTCTCGCACCTGACGGACCACTGCTGGTTTCGCCCCGGCGCGCCAAAGCGGTGCCTGCTGCCGGCGCCGAGCTTGAGGCCGCGCGCGCGCTGCTCGCACGTGCTGCCAGGCCGCTCATCATTGCCGGCCTTGATGCGGTCAATGATGGCGCAGGCGCACAACTTGTGGCTCTGGCTGAAAAGCTCGGTGCGCCGGTTATCACCACCTACAAGGGCAAGGGGCTGATCCCTGAAGATCATGCCTTGTCACTGGGCGCGGCCGGTCTTTCGCCCAAGGCCGACAAGCTGCTGATGCCGCTGATCGCGGAAGCTGATCTTATCCTGCTCGCTGGCTATGATCCGATCGAGATGCGCATCGGCTGGCGCCACCCATGGGGGGCGGACAAGGCCGTGATCGATCTGGTGGCCGAAGCCATGCCGCACGGCATGCATGGCCAGACGCATCTGTTCGTTGGCGATGTTGCAGCGAGCCTGACCGTGCTCAGCGATGGGTTGAAGCCAGCGGGCGACGTCTGGCCCAGCCAGCTGCCTGCAACGGCAAAGCAGGTTTTGCAGGCAGCCTTCACGCCAGAACCTGTCTGGGGGCCGGGCGTTGTCTTCAACACGCTGCGCATGGCCATGCCGGCAGGTACAGTGGCCACAGCCGACAGCGGCGCACACCGCATTCTCGCCAGCCAGATCTGGGCCTGCGAGGCACCACGCGGCATGCTGCAATCGTCTGCGCTCTGCACCATGGGCTGCGCTGTGCCGTTGGCCATGGGCCACGCACTGGCTGATCCTGCACGCCCGGCGCTGGCCTTTGTCGGCGATGCGGGCCTCGAGATGGGCCTGGGCGAACTTGCGACAGCACGGGACCTGAACCTGCCTGTCATCATCTGCGTGCTTGTGGATGAAAGCCTCTCGCTGATCGAGATCAAGCAGCGCGGGTCCCAGCGGCCGAATTCAGCCGTCGATTTCGGCGCAACGGATTTCCCTGCTGTCGCCAGGGCGATGGGCGGGCATGGCGTCTGGATCGACGATGCGCAGACGCTGACGCAAGAGGCAGAAGCTGCGCTGACCCGCCAGGGCTTCACGGTTCTGGCCTGCCGCATCGGCAAGCGCGCCTATGATGGCAAATTCTGACTGTCACAATTCAAGGCTGATTCACGCGCTCATCACGGCGCTTTGATCGCGCGGGCGGCGATTGTGACACCACTTTGGAAGTGAATCTGACATCGTTTCCTCACGCACTCGAAGCGCCGGGGACCCGAAGATGCAGCCAGCCCAATCAGCAATCAGCACCGAAACGCTGGACAGCCTTTGGGACAGGACGACCGAGGCCTTTCTCGCCCATGCGCGTGAAACGCCAGTCCTCATCAATGAGGTGCTGACGCGCTTTCCAGATTTTGCCCTGGCCCCGCTGGTGAAAGGCTGCCTGCTTCTTTCGCTGGGCCGCAGCGAGCTGCTTGGCCCGGCCCGCGAGTGCCTGGCGACGGGCAGGGCGTTGCTGGCAGCCCAGCCCGACAAGCGCACTGCCCTGTTCGCCAAGGCGCTTGAAAACTGGCTTGACGGCAAACCACGCAGCGCGATCCACGCCATGGAGCGCGTGATCGATGACCACCCCCGCGATGCGCTGGCAATCAAGCTTTCCCATGCGATCCGCTTCGTGCTGGGCGATGCCGACGGCATGCGCCGCTCGCTCTCGCGTGTCATCTCTGTTTTTGGCGATGATGTGCCATATGCCGGCTATGTGCGCGGCTGTTATGCTTTCGCTCTGGAAGAGACAGGTGCCTATGCTGAGGCGCAGGAAATGGGTCTTCGTGCCGTGAGGCTTGCCCCGCGCGATGCCTGGGGCCGCCACGCAGTGGCGCATGTCTTCGAGATGGAGGGCCGCGCTCTTGAAGGTGTGGGCTGGCTCGAAGGGCAGGAGGCCAGCTGGAGCCATTGCGGCAATTTTTCCTACCACATGTTCTGGCACCTTGCGCTGTTCCAGATGGAACTGGGCCGCCATTCCGAGGTGCTGGCGCTGTATGATCGGGCCATCCGCGCCGAGCAGACAGACGACTATCGCGATATCGCCAATGCCGCTTCGCTTCTCGAGCGGCTAGTGCTGGCCGGCGTGCCTGTTGGTGACCGCTGGGAGGAGCTGGCAGAGATTGCCAGCCGCCGAACCGATGACCGGCGCTTGGTTTTCGCCGATCTGCATTATTTGCTGGCTCTGCTGGGCGCCAGGCGGCTCGATCAGGCGCAAGCACTGGTATCGCAGCTGATGCGTGATGCGCGCATCGGTCACAGCCATGATGCGCGCGTGGCCGACAATGTCGGCGCGCCGCTGGCGGCGGCGCTGCTTGCCTTCCAGGGCGAACGCTATTCCGAAGCTGCGCGGTTGATCGGCCCAGTGCGGCATATCGTGCGCCAGATCGGCGGCTCGCACGCCCAGCGCGATATTTTCGAACAGATCTATCTCGAATCACTGGTCCGGGCCGGCGCAAAAGACGCGGCCTGCCATGCACTTGGTCAGAGACTGAGGGAACGCGGTGGTCACAATCTGTTCGCGACCAAGCGCTTGCGCAGCCTCGGCAAAAGCAATGATGCGCAAGGTCGGCTGGCCATCAGCCTTATTGGCCTGACACCGGGCGCTACCGAACACTGATCGTCAGCATTGTGACAGGGCAGGGTGGTTTGCAGCAGATTCCCGCCTCAGCTGCGCATTTGCCCATTGTGCGACGCCGCAAACCCTTGCGCGCACCCGCCTCACGGGCTACTCCGGCACGCAGAGATGCGAACAGTTCCAGTCTGATCGCATGACCTGACCGGACGCATCCAATGCCAAACCTGCTTGCTGACTATTTGCCGCTGGTGATTTTCTTGGGGCTCGCGCTTGTCATTGGCCTTGCCCTGCTTGTTGCACCCTTCCTGATTGCCTATTCCAACCCTGATCCGGAAAAGCTTTCGGCCTATGAATGCGGCTTTGCGGCCTTTGACGATGCGCGCATGAAGTTTGATGTGCGCTTCTATCTGGTCGCGATTCTATTCATCATCTTCGATCTCGAGGTGGCCTTCCTTTTCCCGTGGGCGGTTGCATTCGGCGATCTCGGCTGGTTCGGCTTCTGGTCAATGATGATTTTCCTGGGCGTGCTGACAGTCGGCTTCGTCTACGAGTGGCGCAAGGGTGCGCTTGAGTGGGATTGAGGGTTCAGCACATGGCGCAGACAGCACTTGATCGTGGAAATCCGCTGGTTGCACAGGCGCCCAAGGGCCTGCTTGGACCCGATGGCATGCCGCTGGGCGCACGCGACCCCTTCTTTGTCGACATCAACAGCGAACTGGCGGACAAGGGCTTCCTCGTCACCGCCACGGATGATCTCATCAACTGGGCCCGCACCGGCTCGCTGATGTGGATGACCTTCGGCCTGGCCTGCTGCGCCGTCGAGATGATGCAGCTTTCGATGCCGCGCTATGATGTCGAGCGTTTCGGTTTTGCGCCGCGCGCCTCACCACGCCAGTCGGACGTGATGATCGTGGCCGGCACCTTGACCAACAAGATGGCCCCGGCGTTGCGCAAGGTCTACGACCAGATGCCCGAGCCGCGCTATGTCATCTCGATGGGCTCATGTGCCAATGGCGGCGGCTACTACCACTACAGCTACTCGGTGGTGCGCGGCTGTGACCGCATTGTGCCAGTGGACATCTACGTGCCGGGCTGCCCGCCGACGGCAGAAGCGCTGCTTTATGGCGTGCTGCTGCTGCAAAAGAAGATCAGGCGCACCGGCACGATCGAGCGCTAGTGTTGCAAGACGCTCCCCCGTCATTCCGGGGCTGAGCGAAGCGAAGAGCCCGGAACCCATACGCACCGGGTTTCAATGGGTCTGACACAGATGGTTATGGGTTCCGGGTTCCGCCGTGCGGCCTCGGAATGACAATGAGGGTAGCAAAATGAGCGAAGCGCTTGACGCCCTTGGCGCACACATCATAGCCGCGCTGCCTGGCGAGGTAACGGGCGCGGACGTGACCTTTGGCGAGCTGACGATCCGTGCCGAGGCCAGCCATATCGTCGAGGTTCTGCAATTCCTGCATGACGACGCGAAATGTCTGTTTGTGAATTTCACAGACATTGCCGGTGCTGACTATCCGGCGCGCGAGAAGCGCTTCGACGTCGTCTACCACCTGCTGTCACCGCGCCATAACCAGCGCATCCGCGTGAAGGTGCAGGCAGATGAAGAGGCGCCCGTTCCCTCCGTCATCAACGTGTTCCCGGCTGCCAACTGGTATGAGCGCGAGGCCTATGACCTCTATGGTATCCTGTTCTCAGGCCACCCGGACCTTCGCCGCATCCTCACCGATTACGGCTTTGAAGGGCACCCGCTGCGCAAGGATTTTCCGATGACGGGCTTCGTCGAGGTTCGCTACGATGACGAGCAGAAGCGCGTCGTCTATGAGCCGGTGAAGCTCAATCAGGAGTTCAGGAATTTCGATTTCCTGAGCCCGTGGGAAGGCACCGAGTATGTGCTGCCAGGTGATGAGAAGGCGAAAGTCTGAACCATGACAGAACACAACATCCGCAACTTCTCGATCAATTTCGGCCCGCAGCATCCGGCAGCGCATGGCGTTTTGAGATTGGTGCTGGAGCTCGACGGCGAAATCGTCGAGCGGGTTGATCCGCATATCGGCCTTCTGCATCGCGGCACCGAGAAGCTGATCGAGGCGAAGACCTATTTGCAGGCGGTGCCCTACTTTGACCGTCTCGATTACGTCGCGCCGATGAACCAGGAGCATGCCTATGCCCTGGCCATCGAGAAGCTGGTCGGCATCGAGGTGCCCAAGCGCGGCCAGCTGATCCGCGTGCTCTATTCCGAGATCGGCCGCATCCTCTCGCATCTGTTGAACATCACGACGCAGGCGATGGATGTTGGCGCGCTCACCCCGCCGCTCTGGGGCTTTGAAGAGCGCGAGAAGCTGATGGTGTTCTATGAGCGGGCCTGTGGCGCGCGCATGCATGCGGCCTATGTCCGGCCCGGCGGCGTGCATCAGGACCTGACAGCCAGCCTCATCCACGACATTGGCGAGTGGTGCGACCCGTTCCTGCAGCTGTGCGATGACCTCGAAGGCCTGCTGACCGACAACCGCATCTTCAAGCAGCGCAATGTCGACATTGGCGTGGTCGATCTCGCCACCTGCTGGAAATGGGGTTTCTCCGGCGTGATGGTGCGTGGCTCTGGCGCGCCGTGGGATCTGCGCAAGTCGCAGCCCTATGAATGCTATGAAGAGCTGGAATTCGACATTCCGATCGGCAAGAACGGCGATTGCTACGACCGTTACTGCATCCGCATGGAAGAGATGCGCCAGTCCGTGCGCATCATGAAGCAATGCGTCAACAAGCTGATGTCGGCTGAAGGCGGCGGGCCGATCTCGTCGAAAGACGGCAAGATGGTGCCGCCCAAGCGCCCGGAGATGAAGCGCTCAATGGAAGCGCTGATCCATCACTTCAAGCTCTACACCGAGGGCTTCAAGGTGCCGGCAGGCGAGGTCTATGCCTGCGTCGAGGCGCCCAAGGGCGAGTTCGGCGTCTATCTGGTGTCAGACGGCACCAACAAGCCCTACCGCTGCAAGATCAAGGCGCCGGGCTTCGCGCATCTGCAGGCCATGGATTTCATGTGCCGCAAGCACATGCTGGCGGATGTGAGTGCCATTCTGGGCTCGCTGGACATCGTTTTCGGCGAGGTGGACCGGTGATGGGGGTTCATGCGATATCGCTGCCGCATCCCTCCCCCTGCAAGGGGGAGGCTAGGTGGGGGTTCGTGCGACAGGGTGCAGTGATGACGGAGTTCTCACGGACGCGCCGGCAGACCGTGCAGGCTCGAAAACTGCGTCGGGCCATGACTCC
>JANMMX010000258.1:0-26327 GCA_031373605.1 Allobosea sp.
AACCTGCAGAACATCCCGATCCGCACCGAGGCAGGCCGCAAGATCAGGACGGCGTTTGTGCCGGAGAAGGGCTTCCAGCTGGTCTCGGCGGACTACAGCCAGATCGAGCTGCGCATTCTCGCGCATATCGCCGATATTCCCCAGCTGCGGCAGGCCTTTGCCGATGGCGTGGATATTCATGCCATGACCGCTTCCGAGATGTTCGGCGTTCCTGTGGCCGGCATGCCATCAGAGGTGCGCCGCCGGGCCAAGGCGATCAATTTCGGCATCATCTACGGCATTTCGGCCTTCGGTCTCGCCAACCAGCTCGGCATCGGGCGCGAGGAGGCCTCGGCCTATATCAAGAAGTATTTCGAGCGCTTCCCCGGCATCCGCGACTATATGGACACGACCAAGCAGTTCTGCCGGGCACATGGTTTTGTCACGACCATCTTCGGGCGTGTCTGCCATTATCCGGCGGTCGCCTCAAAGAACCCGCAGGAGCGCGCGTTCGTCGAGCGGCAGGCGATCAACGCGCCGATTCAGGGCTCGGCGTCCGACATCATCCGCCGCGCCATGATCCGCATGGAAGATGCGCTGGCGGCAGAAAAACTGTCAGCCCGCATGCTGCTTCAGGTGCATGACGAACTGGTCTTTGAAGTGCCGGAGGCGCAAGTCGAGGCCACCTTGCCTTTGATCCGCCGCATCATGGTCGATGCTCCAGCACCTGCCGTGCAACTCAAGGTGCCGCTGCAAGTCGAGGCCCGAGCTGCCAGCAACTGGGATGAGGCGCATTGAAAGCTGGTGGCGTGACACGCTGCGCCCTTTCCTGAACGCCACGAATCTCGCACAGTCTCGCCATGCGGCTTTCGCTTTTCAAACGTGCGCCCGATCCCGACAAGATCGAAATCAATCATGGCGGGCAGGCCTTTCCCGTCTCGGTCAAGCGGCGTGCAACGGCGCGGCGGATTACACTGCGTGTGTCCAGCGCGACTGGCGAGATCGTGCTGAGCCTGCCGCAGCGTGGAGATTTCGAGGCAGCACGGCTCTTTGCCGAGAATCATGGTGGCTGGATTGCCGCACGCATGGCCAAGCGACCGGCCAAGGTGGCGTTCGAGCCTGGCGCGACATTCCCCTTTCGCGGTGTACCGCACCGCATCGTGCATTGGTCGAACATCCGTGGCGTGACGCAGGCGACCGCTGACCGCGACAGCCTGCCCATCATTGCTGTGTCAGGTGATGTGCGACATGTGGCGCGGCGCGTCAGCGATTTCCTCAAGCGCGAGGCGCTGAAAGATCTGGAGCGCGCCGTGCTTCGGCATTCAGCCGCACTCGGCATCCCGGCGCGCAAGATCACCATTCGCGACACCAAGAGCCGCTGGGGCTCCTGCACATCGCGCGGCGATCTCAACTTTTCCTGGCGGCTGGTGATGGCGCCGCCCTTGGTGCTGGACTATCTCGCTGCCCATGAGGTGGCCCATCTCAAGGAGATGAACCACTCCCACCGGTTCTGGGCGCTGACCCACAGGCTCTGCCCGCAAACCGAAGAGGCGGAGGCCTGGCTGAAGCGCCATGGCGTGACCCTGCACGGGTTCGGCTAAACATCGTTACTATGCTGCCCGGCGCAGCTGATGGTCGACAGGTCAGCCATGATGCCGTAGCCCTTCAAGCTGACCTGACTTGGATGGCTTCACCGATGCTGCGACCCAACACACTCGCCATGACAGCGGTACTCGCCATGCTGACGGCGCTGGGCCCACTGGCGACCGATTTCTACTTGCCGTCTCTGCCTGATATCGTGCGCGTGCTGGACACCACGACCTCTGGCGCGCAGGCCACGCTCTCGGCCTTCCTGTTCGGCTTCGCGGCGGGCCAGGTCATCTGGGGTCCGCTGTCGGACCGGCTCGGCCGCAAGCCGGTGCTCTACATCGGGTTGTCATTGTTCATCGTCGCCACGGTCGCCTGTGCGGCCAGCCCTGACATCGGCTCGCTGGTTGGCGCACGCGTGTTGCAAGCGCTGGGCGCATCTGGCCCCATCGTGCTGGGTCGCGCCATGGTGCGCGATCTGTATGATGGCCCACGCGCGGGGCAGGAACTGTCACGCATGGGCATGATCATGGGCGTCGTGCCGGCCATTGCGCCGGTGCTTGGCGCGGGACTTCACGAGGCGTTCGGCTGGCGCTCGACATTCGTTGCATCGCTTGTCTTTGCCATCGGCATACTCATTATCGTGCTGACCATGATGCCGGAGACCTTGCGAGAGAAGGTGCGCGAGCCGCTCTCGATCGGCTCGATCTTTCGGGGCTATGCGGCGATCCTCGAGAACAGGGCCTACAGGGTCTATGCGGGCTTGACCGCCCTGGCCTATGCCGGGCTGTTCGCCTTCATCTCCGGCTCCTCATTCGTGCTGGTCAACATCTATGGCCTTTCGCCGCGCGGCTTTGCCCTCTCCTTCGCCTTTGGTGTGCTGGGTTTCATCAGCGGCACCATTCTGGCGCAGAAGCTCGTGTTGAAGCGGGGGCTCGATGGCGTCATCGGCATTGGCGTTGTCTGCCTGGCGCTGGGCGGGGCCATCATGCTCGCACTGGTGCTCTATGGTACGGGTTCGTCGCTGGAGATCACGCTGCCGATGGCGCTCTATACCGTGGGCGTCGGCATGGTGATGCCGCAGGCGCAGGCCTCCGCCATGATGCCTTTTGGCGCGCGTGCGGGAGCTGCCTCCTCGCTGACGGGTCTGTGCCAGATGTTGCTTTCAGCCTGTGTTGGCCTGCTGGTGGGCTGGCTGCTGAAGGGCTCGGCCCTGCCCATGCCCCTGTTGATCGCGCTGATTGGCGCGGGCGCGCTCGCGCTGTTTCATGCCGGACGCAAGGCGCGGACGGGGCTGTCTGAGCGCTCTGCTTAGCCGCCGAACAACCGTTCGAGGAAGCCCTTTTCGCCCACGGGTGGCGGTGCCCAGGCGCGATCACCATTGGGCGATGCCGGCGCATTCGATCGTGCAGAAGTCCGGCTGTCGCGCGCCGGGTCAGGCAGTCCTGCCACAGGCTGGCCATCGCCAAAGAACGGCTTGGGGCCCGCGCGCCAGAGCCCGCCTGGCAGCGGCGCGGGTTGCAGGCCGATATGGGCGGCCTTCATGTATTTGCCCCAGATTTCCGATGGCAGGCCGCCGCCGGAAACTTTCTTCATCGGAGTGTTGTCATCATTGCCGAGCCAGACAGCTGTCACCAGTCGTGCCGAGTAACCAACAAACCAGGCATCGCGGAAATCCTGCGTCGTGCCAGTCTTGCCTGCGGCTTCCCAGCCGGGAATTTCGGCCTTGCGGCCTGTCCCGGTCAGCAGCGTTTCGCGCATCATGCTGTTCATCATCGACAGGGCTTGCGGCTGGACAATGCGGCCCATGCCTTCGCCCTGGCGGCGATAGACAACCTTGCCATTGGTCGTTTTCACTTCGCGGATCACATAGGGGATCACGCCCTGCCCGTTATTGGCAAACACGGCATAGGCGGTTGCCATTTCCAGCGGTGTCACTTCAGATGTGCCGAGCGGCAGCGAGGCATTCGGTTGCAGCGCCGAGTTGATGCCCAGTCGCTGCGCGGTGCGAACCACAGCCTTGGGGCCGACTTCCTGGCCAAGCTTGACGGCGACGGTGTTGAGCGACAGCGACAAGGCCGTCTGCAATGTCACCGGGCCGCGATAATCGCGCGAATAGTTCTCGGGCTGCCAGCCCTTGATCGTGACTGCCGAGTCCTCGCGGATCGTGTCCGGCGTCAGTCCGCCCTCGACCGCCGTCAAATAGACAAACGGCTTAAAGGCCGAGCCGGGTTGGCGCTTGGCCGCAGTCGCGCGGTTGAACTGGCTTTTGCCATAGTCGCGCCCGCCCACCAGCGCGCGCAGTCCGCCATCAGGTGCCAGTGTCACGATCACGCCCTGCGAGACGCCCTGCCTGCTGCCTTGCGCAGCGAGTGACTCGACCAGCACCGTTTCGGCCAGCCCCTGCAATTTGGGATCGATCGAGGTCAGCACCGTGACATCGCCCTCGACCGCACCAATGAAGTCATCCAGCACATCCATGACATGGTCGGCAGCATAGTTCACGGAGCCCGCGCCTGTGCGGTCAACCGCCTCGGCTGGCGCGACAAGTGCCGTCTTGGCTGCATTTTCGGAGACGAAGCCCTGCTCGCTCATGGCGGCCAGCACGAGCTGTGCCCGTTTCTCGGCTGCGTCCGGATTGCGGTTGGGTGCCAGCCGCGAAGGGGCCTGCACCAGCCCCGCCAGCATCGCCGCCTCCGCAATATTGACCGAGCGCGCCGATTTGCCGAAGTAGCGCTGGGCCGCCGCCTCGACGCCATAGGCGCCGGAGCCGAAATAAACCCGGTTGAGGTAGAGCTCGAGGATCTGGTCCTTGCTGTAGGTCTGCTCCAGCCACAGCGCGAGAATGGCTTCCTGGATCTTGCGTGAGGCCGTGCGGTCCTGCGTCAGGAACAGGTTCTTGGCGAGCTGCTGGGTCAGCGTCGAGCCACCCTGCATCGTGCCGCGCGAGCGAATGTTACGCACCAGCGCACGCGTGATGCCGATCGGGTCGATGCCGAAATGGCTGTGGAAGCGTCTGTCCTCGATGGCGATGAAGGCATTGGGCAGATAGGGCGGGACTTCACGGATGTTGATCGTTCGTCCTCCCGTCTCGCCACGGTTGGCGAGCAGCGAGCCATCAGCCGCCAGAATGGCGACGTTGGGCGGGCGTTTCGGCACGCTGAGCTTGTCGATGCTCGGCAGTTGCGCTGCATGGTACGCGATCAGGCCACCCAGCCCGATCACGGCCCAGAGTCCGAGAACGGCTGTCCAATAGAAGGCGCGCCCAAGGAAGGAGCTGCTGCTGCGCCTGTTGCGGTTCCGATTGCGGTCATCACGGTGGCGGCGCGGCGGATCAGGCTCATGCCGGGCTGGCTTCGGGCCACGCCTGCCGTGGCGATCTTCGGGCGAAAGGCGCAAGTCGAGATCACCACGCGAAGAGCCGCGCGGGCCATCCATGGTCGGCTCCCGCCGCCCGCCCTCATTGCCTCTGCGCGTCGTCATCTTGTCCGCAACACATCCAGGACGCCGATATGGCGCCAGTCCTACCCGACGCCAGTCAATCATGGCGCTTTTAAGGGGCGGTTAAGGCTCGCAAGGATTTGGCCTATAGCGTGGCAGGATCATGTGATGCGGTTTGAGCATCAGAAATCCGTTGCAGCCGGGCTGGCTGAGACAACATGATGCCTGCAGTGAAACCGGAGGCGAGATCATGGACGGCATCAACAGACGATACCTGCTGGCGGCGGGTGCCGCTTTCGGCCTGCTGTCCCCACGCACCGGGCTGGCGCAATCCACTTCCCTGACGCTCCTGACTGCCGCCAAGGGCAGCGCCTTCCTGCCCTATGGCGAAGGGCTGGCCAAGGTTCTGGCAGGGAGCGGCATCACCATCGAGGTGCGCGAATCGAAAGGCTCCACCGAAAACTTGAGCACTGTCGAGGCTGGCGCCAGCCCCCTTGGTCTGGCCTTTCTGGGTTCGGCCCATCAGGCGCTCAACGGCATTGGCCCGTTTGCAGGGAAGCGTCATGCCAATGTGAGGGCGCTGTTTCCAATGTATGACACCTCGTTCCAGCTGATCTCTCTGCCCGACAAGGGGCAGCCCGTCACCTTCCGTGCGCTGGACAGCAAAAAGGTTGGTATTGGTCCGGCAGGCGGCCCTGCCGAAGGCTACTTCAAAGGCCTTTCAGAAGAGGCGGGCATCAAGCCTGTTCTGGTTGCAGGTTCGGCAACCGAGCTTGCCGCCAAGCTCGTCTCTGGCGAGATTGATGCGCTCTGGCAGGGCGCAAGCATTCCGATTCCGGCATTCAGCCAGATTGCCGATGGCAACGCTGCACGCGTTTTCGGATTGACCGAGGCTGACGTCGCTCTTGCACTGAAGCGCTTTCCCTTCCTGTCACCCTCCTTGACACCCGCTGGCGTCTACAAGGGACAATCCGAGCCCATCCGTTCGGTTTCAGCCTGGAATGTCGTGATCGCCAACAAGGACCTTTCCGACGCGCAGGCCTATGCGCTCACAAAGGCTATCCTCTCCGCGCCTGATCTGGCTTCAGTGGTTGGCCCTGCGGCCCGCAGCACGCGTGCGGACAACGCGTCCGTCAACACCGTCGTGCCCTATCACCGGGGGGCTGCCCGCTATCTGGCTGAAGTCGGCGTGAACGTTCGGTCCGAGTGAGATTTGCAGCGGCCTGTTTCTCCCCACAGGCACAGCCACTCGCACAAGCAAAAGCGGGCGCCGTTCACATGGCGCCCGCTTTTGTACTTGGCTCAGAAAGAAGCTTCAGGCGCCGGACGCAATCCAGCGCGACAGGTCGCTCTTGGGGGCGGCGCCCACCTTCTGCGAAACCAGCTTGCCATCCTTGAACATCATCAGCGTCGGGATCGAACGAATGCCGAACTGCGCCGGAATCTGCTGGTTCTCGTCGACATTCATCTTCACGATCTTGATCTTGCCATTCATCTCGGCGGCAATCTCGTCGAGTGCCGGCCCAATCATGCGGCAGGGCCCGCACCATTCGGCCCAGAAATCGACGACAACCGGCTCGGTCGATTTCAGCACATCGGCCTCGAAGCTGGCATCAGTCACTTTGGTCGCGCCCATGGGGTGAGCCTTTCACAGAACAGTTGAATCAGGTGGAGTGAAGCTATGAACCGGCAGCAGGCGGGTCAAGGCTGTAGGCGCATTGCACCTGTCCATCTCACGCAGCCGTGACAGATTGTGCGATGTCGGGCTGGCCAATGATCGCCAGCGCTGCATCCATGGCGGCGTTTGAGGGAGCGAGCACGGACATGTCGGCCGTGTAGATGACCTGCACCTCCACTGTTCGGCCCGGATAGAGCCGGGTGACAAGGTCGCGGTAGATGGCGAGCTGGGCGACGATTGACATTGGCATCTGGTCAGCCGTTCGCGGGGGCCGGGCAGCGGTCTTGTAGTCAGCCAGAATGACGCGGGTCGCGCTCACAGCCAGCCGGTCGATCTGGCCCTGGACCTGACGCGTTTCGCCTGAAGCCAGCGTGATTGCACCTGCAATCGCAACCTCGGCCATGCTGCCTGACACAAACAGGCCAGCCATTCGAGGCGATGCGATCACGTCCAATACCTGCGAGATCAATTCAGCGCGCCGCGCTTCTGGCAGGCCCGATGTCTTTGCTGCACACATAAGGGTGGCCCTCTCGGCCCGCTGCTCAGTTGGCACATCGGGCAGGAGCTGAAGCAGCATATGGGCCATGCGCCCGGCGGCTGCGGCCTCCACCAAGTATGGGCCATCGGTCGGCCTGTCGCGCGCATCAGCTGCGCCAAGTGCATTGGATGGCGACAGCGGCGGAATGGATTCGACAGCATGGGGCGGCGCGCGCAGAGCCCAGTCCGGGATGATGACAGCCGCCGCTGGAGGGACAGCCTGCGTCTCAGCTTGAGGCAATTCTTCAGTCACCTTGAAGCGACGCAATCTGGTGCCATCGGGCAATGTCATATCCTGCAGTCCCGGCTCGCTGGCGGCCAGACCCTGCTCGATCATCTGGTACCAGCTGCCATCGGGCGCCTTGCCGTCCTTCTGGATTCCACAGATCACCAGCCGGTTCATGGCACGCGTGAGGGCAACATAGAGCAGCCGGTTGTGCTCCTCGGTCTGCTTGGCAACCGCATCTGCCTTGGCTGTTTCCACGCTTGTCGGGTCGCCCTTGCTTCCTGTTGACCACACAGGCAACGGCGGCACGTCCTGTGCGACCGAGCGACCCAGCTGCACAAGCTTGCCGAGCTTCGTCCGGTTCGGCCTCAGACCGATATCGGCAAGGAACACGATGGGTGCCTCAAGGCCCTTGGCGCCATGGATGGTCATCACCCTGACTTCGTTGCTGTCGGCAGCAAGGTCGCGCTTGATGCTGGTTTGCGCGCCGGCGATCCGGGCCAGGAACAGGGACAATGAGGGCCCCTCGCGTTTCTCGAAATCCTGCGCGGCAGACAGGAAGACATCAAGTGCATCCCCGGCCTCGGCACCGAGCCGCGCAACCGCTGCCTTGCGACCTCCGCGAGGGCCCAGCAGATCAGCATAGAATGCAAAAGGGCCCATGTCCGCTGCATTCGCGCAGCAGGTCCGGAACAGCGCAAGCGCCTGCGCGGCTGTTGCGTCCGAGCTTGCGCGTGCGGCCAGCGCATCATGCAGGGACCCTGCGCGCTCGGGCGCGAGGCATTCAAGAAAAGCATCGTCCAGCCCGAAGAGTGGCGTCTTCAGCAACGTTGCGAAAGTCAGGTCATCCTGCGGCAGCTGAACCGCCTGCCCGAGCACAAGCATGTCCTCAACCGCGATATGGTCGGACAGCTGCAACCGGTCACGACCGACGACTGGCACATGTGCCATTTTCAACGCCCGGATGATGGCCTCCGACAGGGCGTTGCGGCTGCGCACCAGGATCATGATGTCACCAGCCTGAACAGGTTGGCCGAGATCATCATGTCCGTTAGTTAGCCAGCTCTTGATGGTGGTGGCAATGCGCTGCGACAGTTGCGCGACCCCTGCCTTTCGCTCTGGCGCGTCAACCGGCGCATCCCATGGTGTCTGGTCCTGCGCCTTGTCCTGCGCTTCGAGCGGCCAGATATCCACTGCGCCATGCGCGCTCTGCAGCGCTGTCTCGTGTACCTCGGGTGGCAGGCCACCAAAGCTCAGGCCGGGCCAGCTGGACTGGGGCGCGAACACCGCATCGACGGCCGCGACGATGTCAGGCGCGGAACGGAAGGAGGTCTTCAGTTCCCTGTGTTCGAAGGCTTCGCCCGATTGTTCGATGCGCGACGCAAACAGCCTTGCCATCTCGCCGAATGCACTCGGCTCTGCCCCCTGAAAGCTATAGATGGACTGCTTGGCATCGCCGACCGCAAACACTGTCCGGGGCTTGACGGGATTGAAAACCGCGCCCTCGCCAGCGCCGAACTCGTCCGTCAGTCGCTCCAGGATGCGCCATTGCGCGCGGCTGGTGTCCTGTGCCTCATCGACAAGCACATGATCTATGCCTGAATCCAGCCTGTAGAGCACCCAGGCCGATTCCACACGCTGGAGAAGTGACGAGGTGCGCGTGATCATGTCGTCATGATCGAGCAACCCCGCATCCGACTTGGCCTTGGCGTAAGCGCGAAGCACGGCCGACACGATGCTTGTCAGCGCTGCAGTCCGCTGAACCGCTGCCAGTGATTTTAGCTGATCGACAGCCTCAGCCATTCTGTCGGCGAGGTCAGAGAGGGCTGCGAGAATCTCGGGATGAGCATCTGAGACCGCCTTGGTCACGATGTTCTTCAGCGGCCGGTCAACTTTTGTCAGCAGCACTGAACGCCATATCGTGAAACGCTGTTCATCGCGCGCGCCTGTCTGCAGCTGCGCCAGCCTGGCGGCGACCTTCCGGTCGGTCACCAGACCTGGCGCACACACGCTGATGATGTGTCCCACATCTGCCAGCCGGTCGGCATCTGCCAGAAAAGCAGCCTGAAGCTGCACAACCGTTGCCGTTTGCAGGTCCATCAAATCGGCAAGCTTTTGTCCGAGCGCTTCCGCCTCGACTGGCCTGTCGAAATCATCAAGGAACAGCGCCTGTTCTTTCAGCGCCGCATCCATCAGTTCCGCGAAGCCGCCATCAGTTGTGTTGGCCGCGATCACTGCCAGGGCCCTGGCAAGGGCGCCGTCAGGATCATCCGCTGCCCGCTGCAAGACATCGTGACGCGCCTGCCGCATCATCCCGACCGCCTGCGCATCGTCGGCAATGTCAAAGCCTGCCGGCACATTGGCCTCGAACGGGGCACTTTGCAGCACACGCATGCAGAAGGCATGGATCGTCTCGATGCGCAGCCCGCCCGGCGTTTCCAGCGTGCGGGCAAAGAGTGTTCTGGCGCGCTTCAGGTCCACTGCACTGACGGCGCCCGGGCCTGCGCTGGTGCGCCCGAGATCACTCAGTTCCTGGTGCAGTTGATCGTCAGTGAAGGTTGACCATTCCGCCAGTCGCGCGAAGACGCGGTTCGACATGTTGGAGGCCGCCGCCTTCGTATAGGTCAGGCAAAGGATGCGCGATGGCTGCACGCCATCGAGCAGCAGCCGCAACACACGGCTGACCAGCACGTAGGTTTTTCCAGAGCCGGCATTGGCCGAAACCCAGGCGCTGAGATCAGGTCGCGAGACAAGCTCCTGGTCGTTGAGCGTATGCGCCGGAATGTTGAAAATGCGTGGCGTTGCTGGCAAACGGGTGCTCATTGTTCGCCCTCCTGCTCATCAGCGCCCGCTCCACCGGGGGCCGCCGACCATTCCTTGTAGCGCGACAGATGATCAAACGGCCCGCTGTAGCTGATGAATTGTGGCGCCGTGCGGGAGGCGAAGGGTCGTTTTTGCGCGCGGAACTCCGCAAGCTGCTCCAGCAGGCGCGCCAGATGTTTCGCCACCTCGTCAGCCAGAGCCTGCTCAGGAGGGGGGGCCCCATCGTCCTCCACGTCGGGAACGGTCTGCGCCAGCCTGGGTGCAGCCTTCTTCACAGACTTCTTTGCCGCGTCGGAGGTTGCCTTCAGGTCGAGTGCAGCCTGCCTTTTCACCTCGCTCGCCTTCATTGAAACATAGTCCAGCGCTGCAACAGGATAACGCGGAACGCCTGCGCCAAAAGCGCCAACCTGCGCCAATGCAGCTTCCAGAAAGAGCTGCGGGGCGAAACCCTGCTTGCGCATTTCAGCGCTGGGAACAGTGCCTGTCTTGAAGTCGACAATGGCGAGGCGCTCGTTCCGCAGGATCTCGATCCGGTCGGCGCGACACCTCAGCCTGAACGTGCTGCCATCGGCAAGCCGGAACTCTGCAGCTGCATCACACTCTGCGACCATATGGCTGATCTTCTCCCAGAGCGGCTGCTCATGGTCGATGAAACCTTGCATGGTC
Source organism: Allobosea sp. (assembly GCA_031373605.1). Lineage (GTDB taxonomy): Bacteria > Pseudomonadota > Alphaproteobacteria > Rhizobiales > Beijerinckiaceae > Allobosea. Next base: position 10,938 of record JANMMX010000258.1, read on the forward strand.
ATGAGAAAGCGCGGCCCCCAGAAGGGACGCACTTCGGGCTTGTGCTCGAGCTGGTGCAACATCCGGTCGCCGGCTTGCGCTAGCAAGGCCAGCGCATCGGGCGGAAGCCTCGTCGGACTGGCCCTGGTGAGTTCGGCGACGGCCTGATGGACCATGTTGCCGAAGTCAGATGCGCCTGGCTCATGCAGCAGCGGCTCAAGCGGGTCCAGCTTCAGCACGTGCCGTGCATATACGGCATAAGGGTCACGGTAGAGCGTATCAATCTCGGTCACACTCAGGGACGCCGGTTGCAAACGGGCAGGCGGCGTTGGCCTGGGTTGCGCGATGGGCCGGGGCTCCCCAGTCGCCTCCAGCGCGCGCGCCAGCTGGATGTGGCCCTGGCCGCGCGCCAGGGCCGCCTGCCAGACTGGTTTTGGCGTCACCGCTTTCAGGCGTTGCCAGAAGCGTGAGGGGATGGCCTCGGTGCCACCTTCCTTAAGGGACCGCACCAGGACGGCGTGGGGTGACATGGCCGCCTGGACGAAGTCATGTGCCGTCTGGCCGATGCGCCGCTCGGGCGAGGGCAGCCCGAGTTCGGCCCGCATCGGCCGGTTCAGGAACGGTTCGGTCGTGGCCGCAGGCGGCCATATCCCTTCCGACAGACCACCCAGCACCAGTGTGTCGGCGCTCAGAAGTCGCCCCTCGAGCAGACCCCAGATGCGCACGCGGGGATGGCCAGCGAAGGGCCTGCGGACCGTTGCCTCATTTGCGAGCATGTGGAAGACGCTGCGATAGTCGGCCCCATGCCCTGTGCCTGCATCTGCAGGATCAAGGGCGGCAATATCTCCCAGCAGCGTGTCCAGCGTCTCGCGTTCAATCTCCTCGACCTTGCTCGCGCTGGCTGCCGGGGCGTCCTCTGGCGCGCGCGCGAGTGCGGCCATCGCTTCGGCATGCGCTTGCGCCATTCGGGCAAAGTCAACTCTCGTGCCCCCTTCCAGACAGGTCCGAAGGGTCAAGGTGGCGTGGCCCAGTCGTTCGACGATCTGTTCGGCCAGCACGCGGTCTGATTCCGTCAGACGCTTGCGGGCCCTGGGTGCGCGATGTGCCGTCAGGCGTTCAGGCCATGATGCCATGGCCGCACTGAGACCGTCCCAACCCGAAGCAATGATGTTGCCGCGCAGGATGCCGATTTCCAGCGTGGCGGCACCTTGATCGATCTCCTCCGAGGGCAGACCCAGCCGGCAAAATGGATGCGCCAGCAGGGCCAGCAGCGACCTGGGTTCAAAGCCTTCAAGCACAACCTGCAGGACCAACCGGGCAAGCTCGCCCGTCCGCGTCTGCGAAAGGAGCGTTCCTGCCGAATCGTCAGCCTTGATGTTCCAGCGCCTGAGCTCTGCCCGCACACGATCGGCAAGGCCGCGATCAGGCGTAACGAAGGCTGCCGTGGCTTCGGGCTGTTCGAGCGCCTTGCGCAAAACCAGCGCGATGGTGAGCGCTTGCTCGCGCTCATCGGCAGCCTCGATCAACTCCAGTCCGCGCATGGCATCGGCGGCGACTTCATCCGGCAAGGCAGCAACCGTGCCGGCCCAGTCTGCAGTGTGCGCTGCCGGCAACATGGCTGCCCGCACCACCATGGCCCGGGCCGCCGCCTCGTGCGTCGCCAGGCCCAGGGACCTGACCTCCTCACGCGCCCCGCGCATGACCTGCAGCAAGTGATGCAGCGATGCTTGCGGATGGGTGGGTGCTGGCTCGGCCGCCATGGCCAGCCAGGCTTCGGCACTCATTTGCGTATCGAGATCAGGCAGGATGACTGCGCCGTTCGGCATACGTGAAATCGTGGCCAGCAGGCGCGCCGTGACCGGTTGCGAGCCAGTCGAACCTGCTGCGATGACCGGGCCAGCCAGTTGGCCGGTCTCAAGCCGAAGGCGCTCTGCCTCGAGCAGAAGATTGCGATGCGCGACGGGGTCAATGCGTCCGCGCTCCCCCAGAATCATGGGCCAGGTCCTGGCGAGAATATCAAAGAAACTGGTGATGAAAGTCCAGATCCTGTCGAAGCGCGCGGCATCAAGATCCTTCAGCCGCTCCAGGGCGATGCCCTCGACCTGCATCTGGTCAAGAAGATCGGACAGGTTCCCTGCCAGGCCGAAAGCCTGAGCGAATGTGCTGGGAACCAGGTCTGGCTCGCTGCCATCGAGCTTGATCAGGGAACGGTTCGCGGATCTGCCCCAGGCCAGAACGAGTTGGGAGAGGACAAACCGCCTTGCCAGCGGGTCCATGGGGAGCAGGTTGTCGCCGGCGTGCTCCATGGCAAGTCCCAGGATAATCCCGGTCTCGGCCTCGTCGACATCGCCGATGGGAATGATGCGCGGCAGCAGCAATGCCTGCCCCCCCGCCTGATGGGCCAATAGGTTTGTCAGCGCGCGCGCGGCCCGGCGGGTGGGAAGAAAAATCGTTGTGCTGGCCAGCGTTGCCGGGTCAGCCCAGTCGGCTGCGATACCCAGCTCATTGCGAACAAGCGCCTCGGTCAGCGTTTCGAGAAAGGGCACACCGGCGGCGATGGTGTAAAGGTTGGGCCGGTCGCGCGTCACGTTCGGCTATCCGCTTGCAGCGGCAAAGGCCGCCTCGGCCGGGGCAATGGCCTCGGGTGTGCCAACATGCAGCCAGCGCCCTAACAAGGGAAGCCCTCTCAAGGTGCCTGCGGCAATGGCGCGGTCAAACAGCAGGTTGAGCGAAAAGATGCCCTCGGGCGTGTCGGCAAAGAGGCGCGGTTTGAGGATGGCCACGCCCGCAAAGACATAGGGTGCTGTTGGTGATGCGCCGCGCCGCGCAAGCGTGCCATCGCCTGCCAGATGGAAGTCACCCGCGCCATCGAAACCAACGCTGTCCTCACGCCTTGCGATCAGCAGCAGGATGTCGGTGGTTTCGGCATGCCAGGCGTCGCACAGCGACGCGATGTTCGAGATGCCACGCTCGACCCAGAGGGAGTCCGAATTGACGTGCAGGAAGGGCTCGCTGCCAAGAAGAGGCAGCGCTTTCTTCACACCACCGCCCGTCTCCAGCAACATCGCGCGCTCATCCGAGATCAGGATGCGCGGTGCAGTTCGGGCTTCGACGTGCTGCTCGATCTGCTCGGCCAGGTAATGGACGTTGACGACCGCTGTCCCGATGCCGGCCTCGGCAAGGCGATCAAGCGCATGGTCCAGCATCGGCTTGCCGCCAATCGAGACGAGCGGTTTCGGGATCCTGTCCGTGATTGGGCGCATGCGCTTGCCCAGACCGGCAGCCAGAACCATCGCATGGGTTGGACGAAGCCTTGCCATGCGGCTGGTCATGGCGCCTCGAACATTTTTGGCAACCACTCGACATGCCATTGCTTCAGCTCGGCCAGGGCGGGGTGATCAAGATTGCGGCGCAAGTAGGTTTCCACGCGCGGCAGATGTTTCAGATAAGCCGGCTTCTCATCACGCTTGTCGAGGCGTGCGAAGATGCCGGCGATCTTGGTGTTGCGCTGCGCGCCCAGAATGGCATAGCCGCGAGCAAAGCCAGCCAGATCGAAATCCGGATCATTGGCGCGGCGCGTTCTGGCATAGGCGCCAAGCAGGCGCAGCTCCAATGCGGGAGGCACGGTCACGCGCGCATCCTGTCCCAGCGAGACGAGATCATAGGCCGGGTGACCGATCACGGCATCCTGGAAGTCGATCAGCCCGACCTTGCGGTGGCCCTCGCGGCTTTCCAGCCAGATCAGGTTGGGCGAGTGGAAATCGCGCAACACCCAGGTGGCAGGTTGCGAGGTGATGTCCTCGATCAGGCTTGCCCAGATTTTCTGGAAGCGCGCGCGTGCAAGAGCAGGCAGGGCAACGCCTGCAACATGCGATGCATACCAGTCGAGCAGAAGTTCGGTCTCGATGGCAAGGGCCGCGGCATCATAGTCCGGGATCACATGGTCGCGCGTGTCGCTGACGGGCAGGATCGTTGGCAGCTTCTGGCCATGCATGGAGGCAAGCAGGCAGGCCGCCGCTTCATACCGCTCGGGGATCGGGCCATTCGCATCAACAACCTGTTCTGGCCCGAGATCTTCAGTCAGCAGCAGACCCAGATCGAGATCCTGCGCCAGAATGGCCGGGGCTGAAAAGTTGAGCGCACGCAGGCCGCGATCCATGGCCACGAAGGCATGGACGTTCTCGGCCAGCCTGGCGATGGCGCTATAGGGCTTGCCGCCGCGCACTGCTGGCCCATCGGGCCTTGGTGGCGAGACCATCAGGATCGCCGTCTGGCCGTCAGTCGCCACCAGCCGTTCATAGGCGCGGGCAGAGGCATCGCCCTGCATGAAATCGCGGCGGGCCTCGCCCCAGCCCGCCCTGTCGATCAGCCGGCGCGTGCCGAGCGCGAGTTCCAGCCGCTGCGCCCAATCTGCGCCCGCAATCATGTGCAGGCGTCGCGCCTGTTCTTCGCCGTCACCTGTCAGCTCAAAAGCCAGGTCCAGACGCTTGGCGCCTGTCAGGATCGCGTCGCCACGTTCAGGCCATTCGACCAGCGTGATCGCCTCATCCAGCGTGTCGAACAGACCAATTTCAGGCAACTCGGACGCATCCCGGATGCGGTAGAGATCGGCATGGATGACCAGCCCGTTTGTGGTTGGATAGGATTGGAGCAAGGTGAAGGTGGGGCTCGGCACATCAAGGGCCGGATCATTGGCCAGATGCCGGATGAAGGCGCGCGCAAATGTCGATTTGCCGGCACCCAGTCCGCCCGACAGGGCGACAATATCCCCAGGGCGGGCAATGGCGGCAATGTCGCGCGCAAGCCGGACCGTTTCGGCTTCGCTGGACAGGCGAACATCGTGCAGACCAGATGGGACACGGGCGCTCATGATGCGCGCCTACTGCGCCGCAGCCTGAAGGCGCTGACCTTCTGTGGGCAGATGCAGGGTTACATCCGTGCCCTGTCCAGGTGCTGATCTCAGATCAACCGAGCCGCCGTGCAGCTCGATGATCGAACGGACGATGGAAAGTCCCAGCCCGGCGCCGCGATGACGGGAGCCAAGGGCGTGGCTCTCGAACCGCTTGAACACTTTCTCCATGACCTCGGCGGGAATGCCGCGCCCGCGATCGCTGACGGTGATGCGGATATGACTTTCCTCACGCCGGGCGATGATGCGGATGTCCTGGCCTTTCGACGAAAACCCGATGGCATTGGAAAGCAGATTGAACAAGACCTGCCGCAGGCGACGACCATCTGCGATCAACGGGCCAATATCAGCGGGAATATCGGTCACGAGTGCAATGCCCGTCTCGGCCAGCCGGTCTGCCAGGCCGCGCGCGGCTTCAGCCACCACATCACCCACGTCGAGCGGGGCGGGCTCCAGCACCATCTCGCCGGTGTCAATGGAAGCCAGATCGAGAATGTCGTTGATGATGGCCAGCAGCGCACCTGATGACCGCAGGATATGCGAGGTGTATTCGCGCTGGCGTGGATTGAGCGGCCCGGTCATTTCCTCGCTGATGAGCTCGGCGAAACCGATGATGCTGGTCAGGGGCGAGCGCAGCTCGTAAGACACGTGATGCACGAAATCCTCGCGCAGCTGCGAGGCTTTTTCCAGCGCCTCGTTGCGCTCGGTCAGGGCGCGCTCGACATTAACACTGGCGCTGACATCGACGAAAGTCAGCAGCGTCGCCCCGTCCGGCAAAGGCACGGCAGCACAATCGAGCACCATGCCGTCGGTGCGCTGCATGCGGCACAGCACATCCTCGCGTGCGTCGCGAACGCCTGTCACGGCGCTGCTGACATCTGACCAGATTGCAGCATCGCCAAACAAGGACTGGCAGTGGCGCACCACCTCCTCGACATGGGGTGAGGCCGAGAGCAGCTCGAATACCAGGTTCCAGCTCTTTGCAAAAGCCGGGTTGGACAGCTTCAGGCGACCGTCAGGGCCAAACACGGCGACGCCCTCGCGCAACGAATCGAGCGTTTCACGCTGGACGCGCGACATGGCGTTGACGCGCGACTCCAGCGTGACGCGCTCACTGACATCGTCAAACAGGCAGGTCAGGCCACCTTGCGGGTTGGGGCTGGCCAGGCGGTACAGCGTGCGACCGTCAGGCAAATGCCACCAGTCCTCCACAGGCGCAACGCTGGCATAGGCTGACAGCAACTGGCCCTTCCATGTGCGGTAATCGCCCAGCTCCGGCAAACGCCGCTCGGTGCGCAGCCGATCCAGAATTTCGCCATCGGAAGGGCTGGCATCGAGGAAAGCGGCATCCAGCGCCCAAAGCTTCTCGAAGGCGGCATTGCGATAGACCAGCCGCTGGCGCGCGTCGAAAACAGCCACCGCGGAAGGCAGCTTGTCCAGCGTCCTGACATGAGCCTCCATCTGGCGGCCAAGGTCGGAACGCACGGCTTCCAGCTCGCTCATGTCGATGGCAAGCCCGCTCGTGCCGCCGGCAGTGGGCACCTCAACCAGATCCAGCATGCGTCTTGTGCCGCTGACAACCACCGGCGCGCGCAGGTTGAACACCAGGCCCTGCTGGCGCGACTGATCGGCCTGCCGCCGCTCGTCGCTGTCCATCAGCTCGATCTGGCGTTGCGTGACCTCTTCGCAGCTGGGGGCATCGACGGCACGGACATAGGCCGGATTGGCCCAGATGAGCCGACCCGCAACATCCCGCTGCCAGGCCGGCTGGGGCAAGCCGTCGAGCAAGGCCAGAAGCCGGTCGCGCTCGCGCGAGACCTGCCCGATTTTTGCAGTGCTGGCGAGCAACTCGGCACGCTCTCCACTGATCTCGCGCAATCTCAGCACAGCGCGGCCAGCCACGGGACGTCCTGATGCTTCGGCAAAACGGCCGTCGCGCATCTCGGCCTCAAGGCGGAAGGGTTCGCCGGAGCGTTTTAACGAGTCTAGCGCTTTTTCCAGTTTCTGCGCTGCCTCCGGCACAGCCCAGGCGCCAAAAGCCAGCGGACTTGCCGGGCTGCCAGCGGCCACAACAAGGCCACTGTCACCTTCGACAACCGGCTCACCACCCTGAGGGGGCCAGCTGAACACGATCTGGCGTTCTCCGGCCAGCGCAGCTGCCAACCGCGCCTGATGGCTGAGGAGCGCTTCGAGCTCCGCTTGCATGTCGCGTTCGCGCTGCTGCCAGCGGGAGCGTTCGCGGACATACATGATGCCGCTGGTGGCGGCGAAGGTGACAAGCCCGACCAGCAAGGCGCTGGCGGTGGTCGCCATTTGCGAGGACAGCCGGAGCCCGGACAAGACCTCTTCGGCCAAAACGGGAGTTGCAACGAAAATGCCGGTCAGGGCCGTGCTGGCAGATGCCGCAGACAAGGACGGAAGCCTGCAGAACCGATGGCGCTCGGCTCTCTCGCCTGTCTTTTCAAGCAGGGCAGGCGCCGTCGACATTGTCATTCTCACCCTGCTCGTTTCATCACGCAAGCCTGCCGGCATCCGGCAAGGCGCGAAGCTCATCATCATCCGCAACCCGGAATCGCTGCGGTTACGCCTTGAACGCGTGCTTCAAAAATACTCACGGGTTACGGAAACTGGGGGCCGGAACGACGCTGCCCACGCGAATCACCGCCACTTTAACCACGCACTGACTCCGTCAGGAAGTGGTTAAACGAGGGTGAAGATCCGGCTGCTGTCGTGCGACTCTTATGTTCAAGGCAGGGAATCAACATCTGGTATCCCATGGCTTTGGAACAGCTATACTTGGGTTTTCTGCTACCGAATGGCCAAAGAAAAAGCCCGGCTTGTCGCCGGGCTTTTCCGAAAAATTGCAGCTTGGGAAATCAGTAGCGATAACGCTCGGGCTTGAAAGGGCCGGACGTCGTCACGCCGATATAGGAAGCCTGATCCTCGCGCAGCTTGGTCAGCTTCACACCGATCTTCTCGAGGTGGAGCATCGCAACCTTCTCATCGAGGTGCTTCGGCAGCGTGTAGACCTCATTCTTGTACTTGCCAGGGTTCGACCAGAGTTCGATCTGGGCGATGACCTGGTTTGTGAACGATGCCGACATGACGAAGGACGGGTGACCCATGGCGTTGCCAAGGTTCACGAGACGGCCTTCAGACAGCAGGATGATGCGGTTGCCCTTCGGAAACTCGATCTCGTCAACCTGGGGCTTGATGTTGTTCCACTTGAAGTTCTTCAAGCCGGAGACCTGAATCTCGTTGTCGAAATGGCCGATGTTGCAGACGATCGCCCGGTCCTTCATGTCGCGCATGTGGTCGACCGTGATGATGTCCTTGTTGCCGGTGGCGGTGACATAGATGTCGGCGCGCGGCAGCGCATCTTCAATGGTAACGACTTCATAGCCTTCCATCGCGGCCTGCAGGGCGCAGATCGGATCGACTTCCGACACCAGCACGCGGCAGCCGGCCTGGCGAAGCGAAGCGGCCGAACCCTTGCCGACGTCGCCGAAGCCGGCAACGAACGCCACCTTGCCCGACATCATGACGTCGGTGCCACGACGAATTGCATCCGTCAGTGACTCGCGGCAGCCATAGAGGTTGTCGAACTTCGACTTGGTGACCGAGTCATTCACGTTGATGGCCGGGAAGAGCAGCTTGCCGTCGCGGGCGAACTGATACAAGCGGTTGACGCCGGTGGTGGTCTCTTCCGAGACGCCCTTGATCGAGTTGGCGAGTTCGGCAAACCAGCCTTTCGGCTTCTCGGCCAGCAACTTGCGGATGAGGGCGAAGAAAATCACCTCTTCATCGGATTCCGGCTTGTCGAGGAAGGCTGTGTCACCACGCTCGGCACGCAGGCCATAATGCACCAGCATTGTGGCATCACCACCATCATCCAGGATCATGTTGGGCATGCCGCCACCATGCCAGTCGAACAGCTTGGCGGTGTAATCCCAATATTCTTCCAGCGTTTCGCCCTTGTAAGCGAAAACATGAATGCCGACAGCCGCGATGGCAGCTGCAGCATGGTCCTGTGTGGAATAGATGTTGCAAGAGACCCAGCGGATGTCTGCGCCGAGCACCTTCAGCGTCTCGATGAGCACACCGGTCTGGATGGTCATGTGCAGTGACCCGGCGATGCGCGCACCCTTCAGTGGCTTGGAGGCGCCAAATTCTTCACGGACAGCCATCAGACCCGGCATTTCGCTCTCGGCGAGGTCCAGTTCCTTGCGGCCAAACGGGGCAAGGCTCATGTCCTTGACGATGTAATCGGTAAACTCGGCGGCTTTTGCCATGACAGTATCACTCCAGCGGATCGATGAATTTCGAGTTGCGCCGGGGCTATAGCAGGCAGCCCTGCCTGAAGCAATAAAGATATAAAGATTTCTTTATGTCAAAACTCAGAAGGGCCGTCCAAGCCTGCCGCGCCAGTTACTCGCCCTCGCCGAACCGGTCAGCGACCAGACCAGCAAGCGCATCCACCGCCTCCGCTGCCTGCGCACCTGTTGCCGCGACCGTGATCGTGGATCCGATGCCAGCCCCCAATGTCAGGATGCCCATGATCGATGTGGCACCGACTGTCTCGCCGCAGCGCGTCACCTTGATGTCGGCATCGAAAGCACCGGCCATCTGCACGAACTTGGCCGTTGCGCGGGCATGCAGGCCCTTCTTGTTGACGATTGGCATTTCGCGCACCGTTGCGCCTTCAGGCGCCACAAACTCAGGGCAATCCTCAAACGCGTCCATTGCCTGCCCCTCCCCAAATTCGAGGCTTGTCGCCTCTGGCCTATTTGCCCGCCAGCACCTGGCTTGCCACAGTAATGTATTTGCGGCCTGCATCCTGAGCGCAAGTCAGCGCCTCTTCCAGCGATTTGTCGGCACGAACCGATGCCAGCTTGATGAGCATGGGAAGGTTGATGCCGGCCAGAACATCGACGCGGCCTGGCTGCATGACCGAGATGGCAAGATTGGAGGGCGTGCCGCCAAACATGTCTGTCAGCACGATCACGCCGCGGCCCGTATCCACGCGGCCAACGGCCGCAAGGATGTCGGCACGGCGTGCCTCAAGGTTATCGTCAGGGGCAATTGCGACCGCTTCCAGATGTTTCTGGGGGCCGACAACATGCTCGAGCGCGGCACGGAACTCCGTTGCCAAATGCCCATGCGTGACAAGCACGAGACCAATCATTCGAAATCGCACCAGGGGGCGTCAGGCGCCCGGACAGGGGCGGGGTTATGGGCCACCCGCGTGAGGCATGCAAGACTCTTTCCAGAGATTCAACACTGCCTTGTACCAAATGGCTAACGCCAGAAATGGCCTACCGACCGACCATCAGCTGCCAGGCGGCCTCAACCAGCGAAACATCGCTGGACTGACCATGGACGGCCAGTCGCGGCAGCAGAACGCCTTCCAGCGTCACCGTCAGGGCTTCAGCCTCGGGCATGCGTTCCGGCGGCTTGCCAAGACAATCGACAACCAGAGCGACGATGGCCGCGTCCAGATGCGGTTCCGGTGTCAGCCCCAATCCGCGCTGCTCGATGTAACCCGCAATGGATGGAACAGGGCGCGCCACGAGCAAGCCAGCCCGCACGGACAGCATCGTGCGATCATCAGCGACCAGCCGTGCAAAACGGTGCTGGAGCCTGGCGCTGCGGATCAGCTCCAGCCCAAGTGACGACTTGCCGGTGCCTGATGCGCCGCGCAGCAGGATCGCGGCCGCGCCGAGCACGATTGTCGTGGCATGAATGGTGTTCCCGGCAACCATCAGCCGGGTTCCAGCGCAGGCAGACGGATCGTGAAACAGGCGCCCGGTTTGCCATCAGGCCGTGCGGTCGCGACGATGGTTCCGCGGTGCGCCTCGATGATCTGGCGCGAGATGGACAGGCCCAGCCCTGAATTCTGGCCAAAACCCTGCTCAGGCCGATCAGTGTAAAACCGTTCGAAGACGCGCTCACGTGCGCTTTCAGGAATGCCGGGCCCGTCATCCTCGACGCTGACGATGATCGTGTCAGCCTCACGCCAGAGTGAAACGCCGACAGCCGTGCCAACAGGCGCAAAAGAACGGGCATTGTCGAGCAGGTTGACCATCACCTGCCCAAGCCGGGAATCGTGCCCCATGGTGGCAAAAGGACGTTTCGTGCTGGCTCGGCCACGGATAATGAGGGTCACGACAGCCTGTTCCTTGCGCCGGATCTCGTTCTGCAAACCCACGACAGCCGTCAGGAGTTCTGCCATGTCGACCGGCCGGGCATCGATGCGCGCCAATTCCGCATCGAGCCGCGAGGCATCGGAAATGTCCGAGATCAGCCTGTCGAGGCGGCGGACATCATGGCTGATGACCTCCAGCAGACGGTCGCGCGAGGCGTCATTGCGCACCAGCGGCAGTGTCTCGACGGCGCTTCGCAGCGATGTCAGAGGGTTTTTCAGTTCATGCGCCACGTCCGCCGCAAAGCGTTCGATGGCCTCGATCCGGTTGTAGAGTGCACTCGTCATGTCGCGCAGCGAGCCTGAGAGCAGCCCGATCTCATCATGACGGTCGGTCAGATCGGGGATTTCCTCGCGCGCCCGCACACCACGCTGGACGCGTTGCGCGCCATCGGCCAGCCGCCGCATCGGTTCGGCGATCGTGCCCGCCAGAAGCAACGACAGGATCGTCATCACGCCGGCCGCAACCAGAAAGACCTGCAGGATGCCGAAGCGCTCCGATGCAATCACGGCATCGATGTCTCCGCCTTGCGTCGAAAGCAGCAGCGCGCCTCGCACGGTCCGGAAGCGCTGGACCGGCACAGCGACGGAAACAATCGTCTGACCCCGCGTGTTGACGCGCACAACACTGCCGGGTGCGCCGCCAAGTGCTCGGGCCACCTCCGGAAAGGAGCGGCCATTTGCTGAATCGAAATCATCATAGGACGGCAGGTCGGCACGGCCGAGCCTGCGCTTGAACAGGCTCCAGGTGCGCTCCAGCAAGGGCGTTTCGTCAATCTGGTTGATCGGCGGCAGGTCCAGACGCCGAATGTCGCCGCGCGAGTAGAGATTCTGCGAATCGATCACCAGCAGCCCCTCGCGGTCATAGACGCGCGCGCGCGTCCGCGTCGGCGTCACCAGACGACGCAGCAGCGGCGCAACGCGCTCCGGGCTGATGGAAAAGTCGAGCGGATCTTCTGTGAGGCGCGCACTCTCGCCGGCCTGCAATTCCAGCAGCTTGTCCGGGTCAATGGTGATGGAGTCGGTCTCGACCGTGGCCGACGAGGCAACAGCACCCGCAATGATTTCGCCCTGGGTCAGCAGGCTCTGCACGCGAGCCTCGATCAGCCCCTCGCGGAACTGGTTGAGGTAAAGGAAGCCGAGCAGCAACGCGACAAGCCCCGCCAGATTGAGCAGCAGGATGCGTCGCGACAGGCTGGAGGCGAGCCGCGCTGACAGGGCACGTGAGATCTTGCTGGATAACCAGCGCCACCGGACCCGGAATGAGCCTTGTCCTCCCGCCATCCGTGTCGCTGGCCTTCCCTTGTGCTTTTCTGATCGCCCGCGGTTATTTTGATCGCGTGCGGCTCACGGGCTGCGCGGCAGATCAGGGTTCCCTGAACCTGTAGCCGACACCGTAGAGCGTCTCAATCATGTCGAATTTCTCGTCGACCTGATTGAACTTCTTGCGCAGGCGCTTGATGTGGCTGTCGATGGTGCGGTCATCAACATAGACCTCGTCATCATAGGCGGCATCCATCAGCGCATTGCGGCTGCGCACCACGCCGGGCCGTTGCGCCAGCGATTGCAGGATCAGGAACTCGGTGACGGTCAGCGTCACCTGCTCGCCCTGCCAGGTGCAGGTGTGGCGCTCCGGGTCCATCTTCAGCAGTCCGCGTTCCAGAACCTTGGCATCCTCGCTGCGTGGCGCAGCACCAGGGTCCTTGGCATTGGCGCGCCGGAGGATGGCCTTGACGCGCTCGACCAGCAGGCGCTGCGAAAATGGCTTCCGGATGAAATCATCGGCACCCATCTTGAGGCCGAACAGCTCGTCGATTTCCTCGTCCTTGGAGGTCAGGAAAATCACTGGCAGATCGGATTTCTGCCGCAATCGGCGCAGCAGTTCCATGCCGTCCATGCGCGGCATCTTGATGTCGAAGATCGCGAGGTCGGGCGGGTTCTGCTTCAGGCCGTCAAGCGCGGTCGCGCCGTCAGTATAAGTCTGGACCCGGTATCCTTCGGCCTCAAGCGCGATGGAAACGGACGTGAGGATGTTGCGATCATCATCAACAAGCGCGATGGTTGGCATGAAAAGCCTCTGCAGCAAGGACCCTGTCGGGCCGGAACGGATGTCAACTCGCCGCACACCGCGGCCAAACCGTGGCGACAATCTAGCCGTCCTGCGGCAGAAACGCTACGGCATCGCAAAGACCCAAGGAAAACGTCCGTCCGATCATGGCAATCAATCCGATCCGCACGACCGATCTGGAGGCCAGGCTGCTCGCACGTGCCTTGCTGCGCGGCGCAATGGCCGGATCGCTGGCGACGCTCGATGCCTCCGGCAGGCCGTTCTGCAGCCTTGTCAGTGTCGCGACAGATGTCGACGGCACGCCCGTCATCCTTGTCTCACGTCTCTCGGGCCACACCCGGCATCTGCTGGCAGACACCCGCGCTTCCTTGCTGCTGGCACGCACGGGCAAGGGTGACCCACTGGCGCATCCCCGGATCACGCTGGATGTCGAAGCCGAGGCCATCACGCGCGACACCACACGGGATGCGAGGCTGCGGGAGCGCTTCTTGCGCCGCCATCCCAAGGCAGCGCTCTATGCCGCGTTTCCGGATTTCCTGTTTTTTAAGCTCCACATTCATTCCGCCAGCCTGAATGGCGGCTTTGGCCGCGCCTACCAGTTGGGGCCGCTCGACCTGCTCGCGGATGCAGCCGTGTCGGCGGCGATGGGCGAGATCGAGAGCGAGGCCATCGACCACATGAACGGGGATCACAGGGATGCGATTGCCGCGATTGTCGGGGCTCATGACAAGGTTCGGCCAAATCGCTGGCGCCTGACGGGGCTTGATCCTGATGGCCTCGATTTCTGCTTTGGCCAAGAGACGCTGCGTGTTCCTTTCGATCCATCCTTGACGCGACCTGACGCGTTGCGCGGTCGTTTGATGGCCCTGACGATGGAATCGCGTGAGCAAGCGGGCAAAACCTCGGCGGGCGATGTGCCAAAGGCGCAGGATTCATGATGCTCGTTGAGGATAGATTCGAGTTTTTTGTCCACAATCGTCAACGTCTGGCGCTTAGGCCTTTCTGACCGCTTGAGAACCTGTGCCGACAGGCCTAAAAGCGCGCCACTTCGGGAGGAGACGTTGCGGTCTCCGGAGCAAAAGGAACGGGCCACCTTCAGTGCAAGGCAAGGCCGGAGAGGATCGCCACCGTGGACAATATCGGCCATTTCAACAGCGCCCATGGCGCAGACACATTCGGCTTCCGCAAGCTCGGCACCGTGCGCTGGAACCTTGAGGCCGCCGCACTGGTCGAGGAATCCCTGAAGCGTGGCGAAGCACGGCTCGCCAAGGGCGGGGCGCTGCTGGCCGACACGGGCATCCACACCGGCCGCTCGCCGAAGGACAAGTTCACGGTGCGCGACGCCACGACCGAATCCACCGTGTGGTGGGACAACAATGGCGCCATCACACCGGCCAATTTCGATGTGCTGCTGGCCGATTTCCTGACCCATGCCGAGGGCAAGGACCTGTTTGTGCAGGACCTTTATGGCGGCGCTGACCCGGCCAACCGCGTGAAGGCGCGCGTCTTCACCGAATATGCCTGGCATTCGCTCTTCATCCGCAACCTGCTGCGACGCCCGGCCCATGACGAGCTGGCAGGCTTCCTGCCGGAGATGACGATTGTCGATCTGCCCTCGTTCAAGGCTGATCCGGCGCGCCATGGTTGCCGCTCGGAAACGGTGATCGCCTGCGATTTCACCCGCAAGATCGTGCTCATTGGCGGCACGAGCTATGCCGGCGAGATGAAGAAATCGGTCTTCACCTATCTCAATTTCATGCTGCCGGGTGCAGGCGTCATGCCGATGCATTGCTCGGCCAATGCCGGTTCGTCCGGCGATGTCGCTGTGTTCTTCGGCCTGTCAGGCACTGGCAAGACGACCCTTTCGGCCGATCCCAACCGCACGCTTCTGGGCGATGACGAGCATGGCTGGGCCAATGACGGCGTCTTCAATTTTGAGGGCGGCTGCTATGCCAAGACCATCCGCCTCTCGCGCGAGGCCGAGCCCGAGATCTACGCGACCACCGAGCGCTTCGGCACCGTGCTTGAGAATGTGACGGTTGACCCCATCACCCGCCAGCCGGATTTTGATGATGGCTCGCGCACCGAGAACACGCGCTGCGCCTATCCGCTCGACTTCATCCCCAATGCCAGCACGACGGGCCGCGCGGGCCACCCCAAGAACATCGTGATGCTGACCTGCGATGCCTTCGGTGTGCTGCCCCCGATTGCCAAGCTGACTGGCGCGGAGGC
>JANMMX010000334.1:0-23277 GCA_031373605.1 Allobosea sp.
CGCATCGGCATCGAGCACGCAGGCTCTCTGCGCGACCATCGCGGCGGAAACCAGATCGCGCGTGGTGCCACCGACACCCATTGCAGGCCCGAGGATCACGGCATTGATCCTTTGGTCATCCAGAAGCGACGCCAGGTCGGCCGCGCTGTCTGCCTGTTTCAGCATGATCGCCGTCACATGCGCTGCATGGACCATCAACGCTGCCTCGCTGCCAGCAAGCGTGACGACCCCTGCCCCGGCCCGCAAGGCCGCCGTCGCTGCCAGCCTGGCGGCGCCAGTCCGAAGCGGCGGACCGCTCCAGACCAGCACGGCCCCATGATCGTACTTGTGCGCACCCGCAGGCTTTTCGATCAGCAGATCTCGCCACAGCTCGGGCGTGTTGGCCAGCGCTGTCATGGGGACAGATAGCCGGGCCGCTCGGCCTCCGACGCCGCCATGGCCAGCCGCGCCAGCGCAGGCATTGATTTGCATCCGGTCCGCGTCATGATCGCGTTGCGGTGGTTCTCGACCGTGCGCTGGCTGATGCCGAGATCAGCTGCGATGTTCTTGCTGGGATGGCCCGCCAGTACAAGCTCCATGACCTGCTTCTGGCGCGCCGTCAGTCCTGCCAGATGGCGTTGCGCCTCATCTCTCCACTGCGTCGCCTTGCTGACATCGCGGGACTGCTCCAGCGCGCGCTTCACACTTGCGAGAAGATCGCCAGGGCTGACCGGCTTCTCGATGAAGTCCAGCGCTCCTGCCTTCATCGCCTGCACGGCCATGGGCACATCGCTGTTGCCGGTGATCATGATCGCAGGCAACGGATCGCCCGAATCCTTGAGCTGCTGCAAGAGGGCAAAGCCGTTCATGCCCGGCAGGTAAGCGTCGATGAGGAGGCACCCGCCACTGCCCGCCTGATAGTGCCCGAGGAACGCCTCGCAGGTCGGGAATGTCTCTGCGGTGTAGCCGTTCTCTTCCAGCAAGGCGCGCAACGTATCGCAGATGTTATGATCGTCATCGACGACATAAACCAACTCTGCCGTCTGGCTGTGGGCAGCGTTCCTGGGCTTGATCAAGGGCGTTGCGGCAACAGCACGGGGCATGGCCAGAAGCGTTTCGATGACAGCCATCATCTTCTTCAGCTGCACGGGCTTGTTGAGGTGAACGCAATCACTCCGCGCGATCTCGGTCAGTGTCTTGGTGGAAATATCACCTGTCAGGACAATGACCGGGACAGCACGCTTCAGTGAGATCCTCAATCTCGCCGCGACTTCCACGCCGTCCATGCCCTTCGGCAAGTTGTAATCCACGATGACAAGGTCGGGATTCAGCATCCCTTTCTCGACCAGCTCCAGCGCAGCTGGTCCATCAAAGGCAGTGGTCACCCGGTACCCCTCAGCGTCCAGCAGAAGCGCAAGCAGCTCGCGCACATCCGGATCGTCCTCGACCACAAGAACAGTGCGGCTCTTTCCGCCAGCTGCCGAAGGTGGTGTGATTTCGGGCAGATCAGACACGCCTGACTCTGAACCATCCATGCCATCCGCAGGCAGCGCGATCTCGATGGCAAAGACCGATCCCTTGCCGAGCTTCGAGCGCACATGCACCTTGTATCCCAGCAGGGTGACAAGGCGCTGCACGATGGCAAGCCCCAGGCCCAGACCACGGCTGCGCTGCCGAGCCTCATTGTCGAGCTGATGGTATTCCTCGAAGATTGTCTGGAGTTCGCTATCTGGAATGCCGATGCCGGTGTCCCAGATCTCGATGCTGAGCGCGCCCTCGCGGCGGCGGCAGCCCAGCAGCACTTTTCCAGAACGTGTGTATTTGATCGCATTCGTCAGGAGATTGCGGATCACCTGCTCCAGCAGGCGTGGATCGGTGTGGACGGATTGGCCGCAGGGCACCACCCGAAGCACCAATGACTTCGCCTTTGCGTGATAGGAGAACTCGTCTCGCAGCCTGTCGAACAGATCGTTCAGTTGATAGCTCACAATGTCCGCCTTCACGCCGCCAGCCTCGATCTGGTTGATGTCGAGCAGCGCGTTCAGCATGCCTGACATGGCTTGCACCGTATCATCGAGGCGCTTCACCAGATTTTGCGCCTTCTCGCCCTGAACGGTCCTGGCGAGCAGGCCCTGCACGAAGGCGATGGTCTGCAGCGGCTGGCGCAGATCATGGCTGGCCGCAGCCAGAAAGCGCGACTTGGCACGGTTCGCTCGCTCGGCCTCCAGTTTGGCAGCGTCGGCCACCACCTTGATCTGCTCAGCCTCAAGCTTTGCCGCATCAGCCACGACTTTGGCCTGCTCGGCCTCCAGCTTGGCCGCGTCGGCCAACTCGCTGATGCGCTTGCGCTCGCTGATATTGATGAAGGTGATGACCACCCCCTCGACGCGGTTATCATGGCTCCGGTAGGGCAGGATGCGGCGGATGAACCAGATATCTGCCCCGGTTTCGATTTCCCGGTCGATCGCGTGCAGTTCTTTCAGAACAGTTCGGGCATCCGCTGCCAGATGCATATCCGCCGCCAGCGAATGCAGATCGGCCAGTGGCCTGCCAATATCGCCTGGAATGACATTGAACAGGGATTTCGTTGCGGGCGTGAAGAAACGGATTTTCAGGTCCGGGTCCAGGAACAGCGTCGCAACATCGGTGCTGTAAAGCACATTCTGCAAGTCGTTGGACGTCGTGCGCTGCCGGTCAAGCGTTTCCTGCAGCTGGCTGTTCAGCGCTGTCAGCTCCTCGTTGAGGGATTGCAATTCCTCCTTCGATGTCAGCAGCTCTTCATTGGTGGACTGGAATTCTTCGTTGACCGACATCGCCTCTTCATTGACGGCTTTCTGCTCCTCGGCGGACAATTCGAGATTGTGGATAGCTGCATGAAGCTCTGTGCGTGTGGTTGCCAGTTCCTGTTCGAGACTTGTGATGCGCCCCTGATCTTCCGGCGCAGGTTGATTGCCGGGGCCGTAGCCTGGCAGGGGGGCCTTGGCTGGCCCATGGCCCTTGCGGCTGGCGTCGAGGAACCCGACAAGCAGCAATTCCTCACCCTCATGGTTCAGGGAGTGAACCTCGATGGTGAAGGCGCGCCCGCGGCTGGCCCGGTCGACCACCGTGCCTTCAACGCTGGCATATGTCTGTTGCGGGCTCGCCTGCTGGATCGCGGCCCTGAGCTTGATGCGCGCCTCTTGCGGCAGCATTCCCAGAAGATCATTGGTCGGATGCCCCTCCGCGTGGTGCAGGTAACGGTCGGTCGGTCCCAGAAAATAGAGGCATTCCATCTTGCGGTTGATGAGCACGAGTGCAGGCGCATAGATCTTGAGCGCCATGCGCCGGGCAAGATCGGCCAGCGCCGCCTGCCGGGAAGGCGCGGCAACAGTGGCGCCCGACTTGGGGACGACCCGCCCATCAGCCTTGCCAAGCGCAAACCCGACATCCCCCAGCCGGGCGCGGCCGATGTGGCGGTAGAGGCGGGCCGCCTTCGAGATGATCTCGAACCTGCCATCCACGTTCCCGGCGGTCTCGGCGCTGCCAAGCAGGAGGAGCCCGCCCTGACGAAGCGCGAAGTGAAACAGCGCAATCACCTTCGCCTGCGCTTCCGGGCCCAGATAGATCAGAAGGTTGCGGCAGGAGATGAGATCGATCCTGGAGAATGGCGGATCGGACAGCACATCCTGAACCGTGAACACCACATGGGCGCGCAACTCTGGCGAAACTTTGTAGCCATCTGCCTCCTTCGAAAAGAAGCGCGCGAGACGCTCCGGCGAAACATCAGCAGTGATGGTCTCGGGATAAAGTCCTTCGCGCGCCTGAGCCACTGCGTCGCTGTCGACATCAGATGCAAAAATCTGGAGCTTCACGTTGCGCTTCGACGCCGTGATTTCTTCGCGCAGCAGCATGGCGAGCGAGTAGGTCTCCTCTCCCGAGCTGCATCCTGCAATCCAGATGCGCAAAGGCTGATCGGCCGCATGCGCGCGCACCAGCTCCGGCAAGGCCACCTTTGCCAGATGGTCGAAAACCTTCGGGTCACGGAAGAAACTCGTGACGTTGATCAGCAGGTCTTTCGCCAGCAGCTCCAGCTCAGCCGGATCGGCCTCAAGCTCGGCCAGATAACCCGCCATATCCTGCACGGCACCGGCACCCATCGCCATGCGTCGCTCGATGCGCCGCTGCAATGTGCCCTGCTTGTAAAGCGTGAAATCATGCGACGTCCGGCTGCGAAGCAGATCGATGATCGCGCCAAGGTCGTCCGTGGTCTTGCCGCTCGGACGCTGGCTCGGGGGTGTGGCCGTGTGTCCAGCGTGATCGCGCCGATTCAGCAACGCGGCTGGCATGCTGCTGGCCTTCAGCGTGAGGTCCACTGCGCCGGTCAGCACTGCGCTGCGGGGCATGCCATCATATTCGGCTTCTTCAAAATCCTGCGCGATGGCGAAGCCGCCCTTGGCTTTCAACGCTTTCAGACCTTCGCTGCCATCCGCACCCGTGCCGGACAGGACAACGCAGACCGTCCGCATGGGACAGTCATCCGCAAGCGAATGCAGCAGGAAATCAAATGGCAGGCGTGCGCCATGGCGCGCTTCCGGCTCGGAAAGCTGCATGGTTCGGTTCAAGACGGAGAGATAAGCACCTGGCGGGATGACATAGAGGTGATCGGGTGCAAGCACCTGCCTATCCAGTGCCTGGCTGACTTTCATCGTTGTATGGCTGGCCAACAAATCGACCAGCAGGCTGTCATGGTTCGGGTCAAGGTGCTGCACGAGGATGAACGCCATCCCGGTGCTCTCGGGAATGGCGTCGATGAGCCTGCGACAGGCATCCAGGCCGCCTGCCGATGCGCCAATGGCAACGATCAGGAAATCAGCATGACCGGAAGGCGGCCCGCGCGCCGCAACATGCCGACGAGCAAGAGCTGGTTGCGCAGTTCGTCGCTGGGCTTGGGGGATTTTCGCCATGCTTACTCTTTTTCTCGCGCCACAGGGTCATACCATGAGCGCTGAGTCACGGCTTGATTTGCATCAACGCCGACAGCCGCATCGGTGTTCCCGTTCGTCTGAGTAGATTCCGATCCTGCGATCCGACATGACCGGGCGTTAGAATCCAGAGGCGGTTGGGGTCGCCGCTTCAGGGTACCCCATGCCTTCCGAAGGCTCGTCGGCGCACGACGCTGCGGGCCGCATTCGGACTTCGTTCCCACGCTCGTGCTTACCGTCCCGCCATTCCGCATTTACGTCAGAAGGAGTTTCCTGTGCATCCGACCCGCAACACCCTGGATCAGGCAATCCGCGTTCAGTCCGTTGAACTCCTGAACAAGCATCTCGCGACAGCGATCGATCTGCATGCACAGGTCAAGCAGGCGCACTGGAATGTTCGGGGAGCGAACTTCATCGCAATTCACAAGCTGTTCGACACCGTGTCAGAGGAGGTCGAAAGCTTTTCCGACATGCTGGCAGAGCGCGCTGGCGGCCTTGGCGGAACCGCCGATGGAACGATCCAGATGGCAGCCGAGCGCAGTTCGCTGATCGCCTATCCTCTCGGTGTGGCCGACGAACAGAAGCACATCTTTGCTGTGTCCGGCGCGCTCGCCGCTTTCGGTGAAGGCGCCCGTGAGGCCAGCGCCAAGGCGACGGATTTCGGCGATGTCGACACGGCTGACCTGTTCACGCAGGTGTCACGCGGCATCGACCTCCAGCTCTGGTTCGTCGAGTCGCATTTGGCGCCAAAGGAGCGCTGACGCGGGCAGCGTATCGTCGTCCGAACGGTGTCGGACACTGAACCGGGGGCGGTGACACATCATGAAAGCGCTTCGTGTGCTGATCATCGAAGACGAAACGCTGATCGCGCTTCTGTTTGCTGAAGTGCTCACAGAAATGGGGCACGACGTCTGCGCCAGCGAACGCACGGAGGCCGGCGCAATTGCAGCCGCTGCACGGAGCAAGCCTGACTTGATCATTGCCGACGTGCGCCTGCAGGAAGGCAGCGGCATCACCGCCGTCAACACCATTCTGACTGCCGGTTTCGTTCCGCATATTTTTGTCAGCGGCGATGTGTTTGACCGCAGATCGCTCAATCCTGCTGCGGGCGTCCTCCAGAAGCCGTTCTACGAGGCGCAGTTGGTGCAAGCGATTGAACGCGCCACAGAACTGCCAAATGTTCGCATTGGCGAAAGACACACGCAGAAGCTTGCGGCTTCTGAGTAGTTTCCGAACCTCATGCAGCTGCACCCATCAGACTACGCTCGCGGCAGGACAACGCGTGAGCACGAACAAGATGGCCAGTGGCAAAACCGATGTGGCGACGGCAAACGGCACGGTGTTCACCTGCCCGATGCATTCGCAGATACGACAGACAGGTCCCGGGTCATGCCCGATCTGCGGAATGGCACTCGAACCGGTGACGGCAACGGCAGAGAGCGGCGCCAGCCCGGAACTTGCAGACATGACCCGCCGGTTCTGGGCAGGCCTGGCGCTGGCATTGCCGGTGTTCATGCTCGAGATGGGCGCGCACATCTTTCCGTCCCTGCATCGCCTTGTGTCACCCGTGACATCGGGCTGGATCCAGTTCGCGCTCGCGACGCCGGTCGTGTTCTGGGCCGGCTGGCCCTTCTTCGAGCGCGCGTGGGACTCGATACGGTCACGCAATCTGAACATGTTCACGCTGATCGCCATGGGAACGGGGGTCGCCTGGGCCTACAGCGCTGTCGCGATGATCGCACCTGGTGTCTTTCCCGCTGCCTCGAAGACCATGGGTGGGACCGTCGCGGTCTATTTCGAAGCGGCGGCAGTCATCACGGTGCTGGTTCTGCTGGGACAAGTGCTCGAATTGCGCGCACGCGAACAGACCGGCGGCGCGATCAAGGCTTTGCTGAACCTGTCGCCGAGGACTGCGCATCGGATTGATGCTTCCGGCACAGACGCGGAGGTGCAGGTCGATCTTGTCGTTGTCGGGGATCTGCTTCGCGTGAGGCCCGGCGAGAAGGTGCCCGTCGACGGAGTCGTGACGGAAGGAGCCTCGTCAGTGGATCAGTCGATGGTCACGGGGGAATCCATGCCTGTCGACAAGGCGCCGAGCGACAAGGTGATCGGCGGCACGCTCAATCAGTCGGGCGCGCTCGTGATGCGGGCTGAGGCAATCGGCAGCGAGAGCATGCTTGCCCGCATCATGCACATGGTCAGTGAAGCGCAGCGCTCGCGTGCACCCATCCAGCGCCTGGCTGACAAGGTCGCCGGCTGGTTCGTGCCGGCCGTGATCGCAATCGCGCTCGTCACGTTTGCCGTCTGGGCCATCTTTGGCCCGGAGCCGCGGTTCGCCAACGGGCTGGTTGCGGCTGTTGCCGTCCTTATCATTGCCTGCCCGTGCGCACTGGGCCTGGCCACGCCGATGTCGATCATGGTGGGTGTGGGCAAGGGCGCGCAGATCGGCGTGCTCGTCAAGAACGCCGAAGCCCTCGAGCGGATGGAGAAGGTCGATACGCTTGTTGTCGACAAGACGGGCACGCTGACTGAAGGAAATCCCTCCGTCACGAAAATCATAGTTGCCCCGGGAGCCGACGAAGATGGGGTTCTGGCGCTGGCTGCAGCGGTCGAGCGCGCCTCCGAGCACCCCCTTGCCAAGGCCATCGTCAAGGCCGCCTTGTTGCGCGCCTCCAGCATTTCCGCCGTGACCGATTTCCACTCCCCTGCCGGGAAAGGCGCGATGGGCCGCGTCGGCGGACAGCGCGTCATGGTCGGCAGTGCGGCATTCCTGAACGAGAACGATGTCGATGCTGCGGCACTTTCGGCGGATGCCGAGACCCTCCGCAAGAATGGCGCGACGGCAATCTTTGTCGCCATTGACGGCAAGGTTGCTGCGGCCATCGGCATCGCGGACACGATCAAGGACAGCACGCCTCTGGCTCTCAAAACACTGCGGGATGACGGCATCCGCGTCGTCATGCTGACCGGCGACAACAGGACAACCGCCGAGGCCGTCGCCCGCAAGCTCGGCATCACCGAAATCGAGGCCGATGTCCTGCCTGAACAGAAAGGTGCTGTCGTCAAGCGCCTGCAGACGGAAGGCCGCGTCGTCGCCATGGCCGGAGATGGCGTCAACGATGCGCCCGCACTGGCGGCGGCCGATGTCGGCATCGCCATGGGCACAGGCACCGATGTCGCCATCGAGAGTGCCGGGCTGACCTTGCTCAAGGGTGATCTCACCGGCATTGCCAGAGCCCGGACATTGTCCAAGGCGACCATGTCCAACATCCGCCAGAACCTGGTGTTCGCCTTCATCTACAATGCGGCAGGCATCCCGATTGCGGCTGGCGCGCTCTACCCGGCCTTCGGCATCCTCCTGTCTCCCATCATCGCTGCTGCTGCCATGGCGATGTCATCGGTCAGCGTGATCGGCAATGCGCTCAGGCTCTCACGTCTCAGAATCTGACGTGATTCCGACAAAACTGCAGTTGCCTGGAAAACCGGACAAATCTCGCGGAACATTAGCGGAAACAACGCGTTGGTTTCTTACGCCACAAGGATCGGATACACGCCATGGCCTACCAGACAACCAATCCCTTTGACGGCAAGGTCGTCGAGACATTTCCGTCAGCCACCGATTCCGAGATGGAGGCAGCGATTGCAAAAGCGCAAACCTGCTTCGGAGCCTGGCGGCACATCAGCTTTTCAGAGCGCGCCGTGATCTGCCGGAAGGCTGCCGCCATGATGCGGGCGCATGCCGATGTTCTTGCCCGGCTGGTAACGCTGGAAATGGGCAAGCTGATCGAGGAGGCGCGCGGCGAAGTCGCGCTCAGCGCGGACATCATCGACTACTATGCCGAACATGCCGAGCGGTTTCTCGCACCCGAGAAACTCACGCCTGAATCAGGCGAAGCTGTCATCGAGAGTGCACCGATCGGCGTTCTGTTCGGTGTCCAGCCGTGGAATTTTCCCTATTATCAACTGGCCCGGTTCGCCGCGCCCAACATCATGGCTGGCAATGTCGTCATGGTGAAACATGCCGAAATCGTGCCGCAATGCGCCGCCGCTTTCGAAAAACTCTGGATCGATGCCGGGGCGCCTGAAGGCGTTTACACCAACCTCCGGATTTCGCACGACCAGGTGGCGCGCATGATCGCAGACCCGCGCATCAAAGGCGTGGCGCTGACTGGCGGTGTCGAGGCTGGCAAGATCGTGGCAGGTCAGGCAGGCGCGCACATGAAGAAATCGACGATGGAGCTCGGCGGCAACGACGCCTTCATTGTGCTTGAGGATGCCGATCTCGAAAAGACGGTGAAGTGGGCGGTCTGGGCCAAGATGAACAACAACGGCCAATGCTGCATTGCCGGCAAGCGCTTCATTGTCGTCGACAAGCTGGCCGATCCGTTCCTCGACAAGTTCCAGGCAGCGCTGTCGGCCCTCAAACCGGGCGACCCGATGGATATCACAACGACACTTGGGCCGATGTCCACTGAAAGTGCGCTGAAGACACTGCTGGACCAGATCAAGCGCGCTGTCGATGGCGGCGCAACCGTCGTGATGGGTGGCAAGCGCATCGACCGTGCCGGTGCCTTCATGCAGCCAACGATCCTGACAGATATCAAACCGGGCAACCCCGCCTACAGCGAGGAATTCTTCGGCCCTGTGGCACTGTTCTTCCAGGTCAAGGACGAGCAGGCCGCCATCGCGCTGGCCAATGACTCGGATTTTGGTCTTGGCGGATCGGTATTCACGCGCGACGAGTCCCGCGGCAAGCGCGTTGCCAGTCGCGTCGACACCGGGATGGTGTTCGTCAATCACCCGACATGGACGGCGTCGGACCTGCCCTTCGGTGGGGTCAAGACTTCCGGCTACGGTCGCGAACTGTCCGGCCTCGGCATCCAGGAATTCGTCAACAAGAAGCTTGTTCGCGTGGCGCCGATCGACGCTCCGGCATGAGCATGGAAACCGAAACCCCTGACGCGCTGCATCTGCTGGCCGAGACTCCTGTGCTGCAAACGTCCTTGACGCCAGCTGCACTTGCCCAGCAGCGCCAGAAGGCCCTCGCGCGCTGGGACAGTGAGGGTGGTGCCGGACCGGCCGGTCCCCAGGCTCGGCAAAAACAAGGCGATGCAGAGAACGATGCTGCAACCGCAACATTATCCGGGTTTGCTCAACTCCATGCCCGTGTGATTGCGCTTGAAAACCTGCTGATCGCCGTGCTTGCGGAAGGCTCCGAGCAGCAGGTTGCGCTGGCGACCAAGATGGCGGGGCATATTTCTCCAAGACCGGAATCGACGCGCCATCCGCTGACAATCCACGCGGCCAGCCTCATGCTCGGTCTCATCGAGCGTTCCAGCCATCTCGCGGCACCTCGGACGGAGCCTCGAAAGCCCAACCCGGCTCCGAAGAGAGGCCGCAGATGACATCAGCCACAGGGCCGTCGCCGCCTGTCAAAGAAGCGCCTGCCACAGAAGCGCTTGCTCCGGAAAAGAAAGAGCCGGCAAAACCGGGCTGGCTTGGGTTCCTCACGCATGGCGCCGGCCTTGTCTGGACCGGGCTTGCTGCACTTTGCATCGTTGTTTTGGGCTGGTTCTTTGGTGGTCCAATTCTTCTCGGACCCGTCATCTCCGCTTCCCCGATTTTGCGCAAGGACCTCGTTCAGACGCTCGTCGCCAGCGGTCATGTCGAAACACCGTTTCGCGTCAGCATCAGCAGCCAGATCACGGGGGTCGTCGCGGAGATTCCTGTCGTTGAGGGCCAGAAGGTCAACTCTGGCGACACGCTGATCCGCCTCGATGACAGCGAAGCCCAAGCCAGCGTCGTCCTGGCCGAGGGGCAAATGGCACAAGCGGATGCCCGGGTCCGGCAGGTTCGCGATCTGACCCTGCCTGCAGCCGAGTTGAGCCTGAGCGAGGCCAAGGCGACACTTGTCAACGTGCAGCAGATCCATGCGCGTCTGAGCAGGCTTCTGGCTGACGGCGTGAGCACACGCGCTGCGTTCGATGAGGCGACGAAAAACCTTGATGTCGCGCGCGCGCAGGTGCGCAACGCCGAACTGACTGTTTTCAGCAACCGCCCTGGCGGGGCCGATTTTGCTGTCGCTGAAACGCAACTGGCCCAGGCGAGCGCCACGCTCCGTGCGGCACAAACGCGCCTGGGCTACACGCAGATCAAGGCAGCGCGCGATGGTTTGCTGATCTGGCGAGACGTCGAGGTCGGCAATGTCGTCCAGCCTGGCAAGGACCTGATGCGATTGTCACCGGCAGGCGAAATGCAGATCGCCATCCAGATCGACGAGAAGAATCTCGGGCTCATCGCCCTGAAGCAGCAGGCACTGGCCTCTGCAGATGCGTTCAGCAAGGAAAGCTTTCCCGCAATCGTAACGTTCATCAACCCGGCCGTCGACCTTCAGCGCGCCTCCGTGGAGGTGAAGCTGAGCGTTGCGTCCCCGCCTGCCTACCTTCGTCAGGACATGACTGTTTCCGTTGATATCGAGGTGGCAAGACGGGCCAGAGCCATCATCGTCTCCGTGGCGGATGTTCACGACTTGAGCGCCGGGAAGCCCTGGCTGCTGATGGCGCTGAACGGTCGTGTCAGGCGCCAGCAGGTGACGGTTGGGCTGGTCAGTTCCGGCAAGGCGGAAATTCTCACCGGACTTGAAGAGGGCACGATCATTGTCCCTGCCGCATCGAATGTGAAGGACGGGCAGCGCATCCGCGTCAAAGCAACGACGGTCTCTGTCCCATGAACCGGTGGGCGCCCTTCGAATGGATCACCGCAATCCGGTTCCTGAAGGAGGGCCGCACGCAGACATTGTTCATCATCCTCGGTGTGGCCATCGGTGTTTCGGTCATCATCTTCATGTCGTCTCTGATGACTGGTCTCCAGGCCAACTTCGTCAGACAGATACTGGCATCACAGCCCCATATCCAGATCCTGCCCGCCGAAGAAACCGCGCGGTCGCTGCGATCCGAGAGTGGCGCGGTGGTGGCGGCAACGATTCAAAAGCCTGCACAGCGCCTGCGCTCGATTGACCAGTGGCAGACGATCGTGAGGCTTCTGGGAGAACGGCCAGATGTTGTCGCAGCATCCCCAACCGTCTCGTCGGCTGCCCTTGCAATCAGGGGTGAAGCCAGCCGGTCCATCACCGTGACGGGAATCGAGCCCGAAAAGTACTTCAAGATCGTCAGACTGCCTGACTACATCGTCCAGGGCACACCCGATCTGACGAGCGAAGACATCATCATCGGGATCGAGCTGGCGAAGGATCTCAGTGTCACGCTTGGTGACAAACTGAACATCAGGGTGGGCAGCGGCATTGCACGTGCCCTCACCATCCGCGCGATCTTCGATCTCGGAAACAAGGGATCGAACACCGGTTTGACATTTCTGTCGCTCAGGACGGCCCAATCTCTTGCCGGTCTTGCCGGTGGTGTCACCGCCATCAACGTCAACCTGACGGACCCCTACGCGGCCGAAGGCGTGGCCATCGTCGTTCAGGCGGAAACAGGCGCGAAAGCCGACAGCTGGATCAAGACTTTCGCACAGTTCTTCGAGATCCTGCGGACACAGAACATTTCGTTTGGCTCGATCGAGTTTTTCGTCGGCCTCTCGGTCGCATTCGGGATGGCCAGCGTTCTGGTCGTTTCGGTCATTCAAAGATCGAAAGACATTGGCATCCTGCGCGCCATGGGGACAACGCGACCCCAGATCGTGCGTGTTTTCCTTCTGCAAGGCGGCGTGCTTTCCTTTGCCGGTGCCATTGTCGGTTCACTGCTGGGCGCTGTTGGCGTAATGCTGTTTCGCGGCGTCATCAAGAAGTCCGATGGAACCCAGCCATTTCAGCTGCTCATGGAGCCTCAACTCTTCCTTGTCGTGATCAGTCTCGCCACAATCACCGGCGTTGCTGCAGCGGTTTTTCCAGCCTTGCGTGCCGCCAAGCTCGATCCCGTGGTGGCGATGCGTGGCTGACGAACTGCATACTCTTGGTCAAGCAGCGGCCGTCTTGCCAGCACCCGTCCTGCGGCTGGAGGCTGTCTGCAAGACCTACAACCCCGGCACCGCCGCCGAGGTCGAGGTGCTGCACGCCATCGATCTCGTGCTGCAGCGTGGCGAGTTCGTGGCGCTGATGGGCCCCTCCGGCTCGGGCAAGAGCACGCTGCTCAACATCATCGGCCTGCTGGACCGGCCGACGTCCGGCAAGCTTTTCATCAACGGCGAGGACACCGGCGCACTGGGCGACAGGGCGCTGACGACACTGCGCGGCCAGAGCATCGGCTTTGTCTTCCAGAGCCACTTTCTGCTCTCGGCTTTCACTGCCATCGAGAACGTGATGATGCCGATGCTGGTGGATCAGACATTCCCGAACGCGGACATGCGGGTTCGGGCCCATGATCTCTTGGCCGCGATGGATCTTGCAAAAGTTGAAGACAATCTCTCCACCAACATGTCGGGCGGACAACAGCAGCGGGTGGCCATCGCACGCGGGCTGGCGATGAACCCGTCGCTGATCCTGGCCGACGAACCGACGGGCAATCTCGACACCGTCTCGACCGACACGGTCTTCAAGCTGATGCGCAAGGTGAACATCGAGAACGGCACGACATTCCTGATCGTGACGCACAATCTGGACCTGGCAAAGCGCTGCGACCGGATCATCGAGGTTGTCGACGGGCGCGTCGTGGGACAGGCGCCGATGAGAGCCGCCTGACAGTGTTGCAGGCGTGGTTCAGCGATCAGTCGTCGGCAACTTTCACGATCAGCTTGCCGAAATTCTTGCCTTCGAGCAGCCCGATGAACGCCTCGGGTGCCCTGTCGAGGCCGTCGACAATGTCTTCCCGGTGCTTGATCCTGCCGTCCTTCACCCAGGTGCTCATCTGCGCGTAGAACTCGCCGAAACGCGGACCATAGTCGTCGAAGATGATGAAACCCTGCATCTTGATGCGCTTGCGCAGGATCATGCCCATCAGCAGCCCGAGCCGATCTGGGCCCGGCGGCAGGCTTGTGGCGTTGTAGCCCGCAATCATGCCGCAGACGGGGACACGGGCCCTGGCGTTGAGCAGGGGCATGACCGCATCGAACACGGCACCACCAACACTCTCGAAATAGACATCGATGCCCTTTGGACAAGCGGTGGCCAATTGTGCTGGAAGATCAGCGCTGCGGTGATCGATGCAGGCATCAAACCCAAGCTCATTGACCACGTATCCGCATTTGTCGGCCCTACCCGCGATGCCAATCACGCGGCATCCCTTGAGCTTGGCAATCTGCCCGACAGCGGAGCCGACCGCACCACTGGCTGCCGCAACCACCACGGTTTCGCCGGATTGCGGCTGGCCGATGTCGAGCAGGCCCATATATGCCGTGAAACCTGGCATGCCGAGCACTCCGAGCGCCAGATGCGGCTCGGTCAAACCTGCGTCGAGCCTGGTCAATCCCTTGCCGTCAGACAGCTCGTATTGTTGCCAGCCGGCGAAACCGAGCACCAGATCGCCTTCGCTTAGCCCCGTGCTTTTCGAGGCCACCACGCGGGACACTGTGCCTCCGACCATGACCTCGCCCAGTGCCACGGGCGCAGCATAAGACGGCGCATCGCTCATCCGCCCGCGCATGTAAGGGTCGAGTGAAAGATAGAGCGTCTGGGTGAGGACTTGCCCGGCAGTGGGCTGGACGATATCCCGCTCGTCCACCCGAAAGTCATCTGTTTTTGGTGCACCTTTCGGGCGGGTCTTCAGCAAAACCCTGCGGTTGACACCCGGTGTGGAAGGCATGGCAATCTCCTTGATGAAGCGCGGGAAACATTGGCAGGATTCAGATGATCTGCCCTGCGCAGCCTAACCGGTGACCGCCACCGGATGGCAGGGTCGGAAACTACACAGGCCATCGAACGCGCTGCTTCACGCCCAAGAACCGCCCGCAACAAGGCACGCGGGCTTCTTTCTGCCCATGCGTAGTTTCCGAACCTTCTCCACAAGACAGGCGGCAGCTATTTTCACCCGAGCTTGTCGAAGGTGCATCCATCGCCAGTGATCGCGCGGTCGAAGGCGCGGGCGGTGCTGCGCATGAGAACATCACGAATCTGGAGGACGTAAGGTGGCTGATGCGACGAACATCCCGGCAGACAGGCCGGTGTATGCAGGCAATCTCAAAGTGGCTCTCCCCGTCAAACCAATCTGGCTGGTCGTTTTCGGCGTTTTGCTTGTTGGGCTGGGAGCTCTCGCCTTCGCCAGCATCGTGATGGCCACAATCGTGTCGGTCTACTTCGTCGCCATCGCCATGGTTGTGGCTGGCGCAGCCGAGATCACGCTTGCGCTGCAGTCGAGGTCACAAGCCAGGAAGCTGACCTGGGTGTTGATTGGAACCCTCTATATCGGCGCAGGCTTGTTCGCGTTCTTCAATCCATTGCTGGCGGCAGGCGTTCTGACGCTGCTGCTGGGTGCGTCGCTCGTTGGCGCCGGTGTTGTCAGGCTTGTTCTGTCGTTCCAGATGCGGTCTGACGCCCGGTGGTGGTGGGTGTCCGTGTCAGCCGCCATCACGGTGCTGCTGGGCATCATGGTGCTGTCGCAATGGCCGGCGTCGAGCCTTTACATTCTTGGCGTTTTCCTGAGCGTCGATCTTGTTATCGCCGGTGCGTGCTGGCTCGCGATTGGCGCAGCGGCACTCGTCACGCCCGATACAACAGCGACACCCGCGCCATGATCGGTTGCGAGCCGTCCTGGAACCGGTTGCATGACAAAAGCCAGGAGGTTCCAATGCGGCTGACAGAACTGGTTTCGCGCCTCAGGGCGCAACATCATTCTACAACCGCATTGCTGCTGAGGATCGAACCTGCAATCGCCGACGAGCTTCGCGCCTACGCAGCTCACCGGCATGTTGATCTGGTGGATCTCGCGGCAGATTGCCTCGAGCAATTGGCCAACAGCGCGGCTGACGCGATCTGGCAACTTGGAATTGAACGTCATGGCAACGTCAGCGACGATCCAGAGGCGGCTTTGCTGGGCAGCGTCCTGCACGCGGCCATCCACTCCCGGCTGCGAGGCGAGCGCTTGGTCAGTTCAGAAGTGGTCGTGGAGACGGTGCATTTCGGGTTCAGCCGTTCCGGGCATCCCTACATGATGGCGTGACAGCCTTTTCGCCCTGAAACATCGCATCAGGCGCGGCCGCTCTGCCAGTCAGACCGGGATCGGTTTAAGGTGACTGGCGATGTCGTGATTGGGGATTTTGGTGAGGTCATGCGCAAATTCTGCGATGACTGTTGCGCGCACCTTGTCCGATATCGCCTTGCGGAGATCGCCGAGGGCCGAAGGCGGCGCCGCGATAATGAGCCGATGATAGGCACCAGACTGGAGCTGCTCCGCCAGCACATCTGCGAGATGGTTCACGAAAATGGTTTTCTGCTGCCGATGCGGGTCTGTCTGCGGTTCCATGGCAGAGCGATGCGAGCCAACCGAGCTGAAGCTCCGCCCTTGTCGATCACTCATCAGGTCATGCGTGCTGGAATGGTCGCCTTGAAACACCAATCCCTCCACCGGCACCCACTCATGCACGAACTCGCTGCCGGCTTGTCCTCCATGTGCAGGGTGAACGTGAATCTGGCGAGCGTTTTCGAGAATACGCGCGCGGGCACCGTCAGCGATCAGCGCCCAGGTTTTAAGATGTTTCATGAAAATCCTTTCGTCTTGAATGATGCGCTCCGTCGTTCGTCAGAAAGCTGTTGGCGAACAGTATCAAGCGGCGGGCCAAGGTAACGGCATTCCAGACCCGGCAGGCAGGTTCGGAATCTACCCAGCTCGAATGATCGATCAGCGATACTCCCAGTTTCAGCCCCACGCACCAGGCAGCCTAGGTAGTTTCCGAGTCTTCCGGGCGAGCGGTCCAGCCCTAGTATTGCCGGGAAGCCAACCGGCGACTTACCAATGTGTCACGCCTCGCCTGACATGCGTTCGGTACTTGCCGACCTGCCATCGACGTTCAGCAAGGTGCACACCCCATGAAGGGCTATGTAAAAAATATCGAAACCGTCGCGATTGAAAACGCGAACTTCCGGCAGGTTCTCTACACCGGCCAACACAGCCAGCTCGTGGTGATGTCGCTCAAGCCCGGCGAGGACATCGGGATGGAGACACACGTTCTCGACCAGTTCTTCCGGGTCGAGGAAGGCGTGGGCGAAGCGGTGCTGGACGACCTGCACACACCGATCCATGCTGGATTTGCAGTGCTCGTTCCTGCCGGAACGAGACATAACATCATCAACACCGGCAACATCCCGCTGAAACTTTACACGCTGTACGCCCCGCCCAACCACCGGGACGGTGTTGTCCATCCGACACGTGCCGATGCTGTGAAGGACGACGAGCAGTTCGACGGCAGGCCGACCGAGCGCCGGGTCCTGGTGGCGGGGTCGGATGCCAGTGTGAGCATCCCGGTCCTGCAAAGACTGCGACCGTCGCTGGTTGCGGTGACATCGCCAGATGCAGGGTGCTGACCTCATGTCGACAGTCGCAGCAGCCTCCGCAAGCATTCCCACCCCACAGGCAGACTGGAACAAGAAGCTCCGCCTCGGTGCACTGACGGCGATGGTCATCGGCTCGATGGTGGGATCGGGTGTGTTCAGCCTGCCCCAGAACATGGCGGCGGGGGCCGGCCCGCTCGCCATCCTGATCGGCTGGGGCATTACCGGGGTCGGCATTCTTGCCCTGGCGCTGGTTTACCAAGGCCTGTCGCGGCGAAAGCCTGAACTGAATGCCGGGCCCTATGCCTATGCCAAGGCTGGGTTCGGACCCTTCATCGGCTTCAACAGCGCCTGGGGCTACTGGATTTCTGCCTGGGTCGGCAATGTGTCCTATCTCGTCGTGATGTTCAGCGCCTTGTCGTACTTCCTTCCCGCTTTCGGCGAAGGCAACACATGGCATGCTGTTCTTGGTGCATCCATCGTGTTGTGGCTGATCCATGCGCTGGTGCTGTCGGGCGTGAAACAGGCGGCGTTCATCAACCTCATTGCCACCATCGCCAAGATTGCACCGATCATCCTGTTCATCGGCATCGCGGTCGTGGCTTTCAAGGTCGACGTGTTCGCCCTCGATTTCTCCGGCACGCAGAACACCAGCCTCGGGTCGATCATGGCGCAGGTGAAAAGCACCATGCTGGTGACACTGTGGGTCTTCATCGGCATCGAAGGCGCCAGCGTCTATTCGTCCCGTGCAGAACGCAGACAGGATATTGGCGTCGCGACCATGCTGGGTTTTGCAGCTTGTCTGGCGATGTATGCACTGGTGTCGTTGCTGTCGCTTGGCATCGTCAACCAGCCGGAACTCGCCGCGCTCAAGAACCCGTCGATGGCGGGCGTGCTCGAAAAGATCGTGGGCCCATGGGGGGCCATCGTCATCAACGTTGCGCTCGTTGTCTCCGTGCTGGGCGCCTTCCTGAGCTGGACACTGTTGGCCGCAGAAGTTCCCTATGTCGCCGCCAAGGACGGAACGATGCCGCGCTTCTTCGCTGGCGAGAATGCGAAAGGGTCTCCGGCGACATCGCTCTGGGTGACCAACGGGCTGGTGCAGGCATTCCTCATCCTCACCTACTTCGCCAACAGCACGTATCAGGCGCTCTTCTCGATCGCGTCCGTGGCCATCCTGGTTCCTTACGTCTTCTCGGGTGCCTATGCGCTCAAGCTGGCGGTAAGCCGAGAGGAATATGCAGCTGCTGAATCCAATACGCGCGATCTCATGGCAGGGGCGGTGGCCACTCTCTATGGCGTCTGGCTCGTTTATGCGGCGGACCCGAAATATCTTTTCATGGCCGCCACGCTCTACGTGCCCGGAATCGTCTTCTACGTGATTGCAAGGCGAGAAACCGGCGAAAAGACCTTCACTGTGTTCGAAGGCGCGCTCGCAGTTGCTCTCGTATGCGCCGCTTGCGCAGCCGCCTGGCTCCTCTGGACTGGGGCCATCAGCCCCCTGGCTGGCAGTCCGCCGACGGTGACCACATGATGGAAAAAGCCATGAACATCCGTGACACAGGCGCAAGATCAGCTGTCGTCGATCAGCCCGGTGTCCATTCTGAAATCGGGCGGCTCCGCGAGGTCATGGTCCACCGGCCTGATCTCAGCCTGCAAAGGCTGACACCGGACAATTGCAAGGCGCTGCTGTTCGACGATGTCCTGTGGGTCAAGAAGGCCCGGCAGGAGCATGATGCGTTCGTCGACGCTCTGAAGGAACGCACCGTCACGGTGCTCGACTTCGGCACGATGCTGGCCGAGACGCTGGCCATTCCGGAAGCCCGCAGATGGCTGCTTGATCGGCGCATCAACGCAACATCTGTTGGCGGCGACATGGTGGGCGAACTGCGTGGCTGGCTCGACGCGATGCCTGCGCCAGAGCTCGGCCGGTTTCTCATCGGCGGCGTTGCACGCGCAGAATTGCCGTTTGCGCCTGCGGGTCTTGGCGGAATGGCGATGGAGCCGCAGGACTTCATCCTGCCACCCTTGCCCAACCAGCTTTTCACCCGCGACACCTCGTGCTGGATTTATGGCGGTGTCTCGATCAACGCGATGTACTGGCCCGCGCGCCGTCCCGAAGCGGCGAACGTGGCCGCCGTCTACCAGTTTCACCCGCGCTTTGCTCAGGCCAGTTTTGAGACATGGACAGGCATCGCCGACACTGATCCGGGCATCCAGACCCTTGAAGGCGGTGATGTGATGCCGCTCGCGGACGGCACCGTGCTGATTGGCATGGGCGAGCGCACCACGCCGCAGGCAGTTTCGGCGCTGGCGCTCCAGCTTTTCTCAAAGGGCGCCGCCACCCGCATCATTGCGGCGCTGATGCCGCGCGACCGGTCCTTCATGCATCTCGACACCATCTTCACCTTCGTTGACCGCGACCTTGTCACCTCGTTTCCACCGGTCGTGGACCGCATCCGGACGTTTTCTCTCCGGCCCGGAAACACGCCTGCAACACTCGACATCACCCGAGAGGAAGAACCGTTTCTGGCCGTCATCCAGCAGGCGCTCGGCCTCAAGAAGCTGCGCGTTGTTGTGACTGGCGGCGACGCCTATGAGGCCGAACGTGAACAGTGGGATGATGGCAACAATCTCCTCGCCATCGAGCCGGGCGTGGTCATTGCGTATGACCGCAACGTCTACACCAACACGCTGCTGCGCAAGGCCGGTGCCGAGGTCATCACCATCGGTGGTTCAGAGCTTGGGCGCGGGCGCGGTGGCAGCCACTGCATGTCATGCCCCGTGCGTCGCGACCCGTTGTGATGCACCATCAAGGAGAATCAGCATGCCGATGAACCTTCGCGGACGCAGTCTGCTGACGCTTGAGGAGCTCTCTGCCGACGAGATCCGCTATTTGCTGCAGCTTGCATCGGATCTGAAGATCGCGAAACGCTCCGGCACAGAGCAGCAGCGCCTGCTCAGAAAGAACATCGCCCTGATTTTTGAGAAGGACTCGACCCGCACACGCACGGGCTTCGAGGTCGCGGCCTACGATCAGGGCGCACATGTCACCTATCTCGGGCCCGGCGGCAGCCATATCGGGCACAAAGAGAGCATGAAGGACACCGCTCGCGTGCTGGGCCGCATGTACGATGCCATCGAGTATCGCGGTTTCGGTCAGAGCATCGCCGATGAGCTGGCCAGATTCGCAGGTGTGCCTGTCTATAACGGCCTGACGAACGAAGCGCATCCCACGCAAGTGCTGGCCGATTTCATGACCATGCGCGAATTCACTCACAAGCACCTGTCGGATTGCACACTGGCCTTTCTTGGCGACGGCAAAGACAATGTCGCCCATACGCTGGCGATTGGCGCAGCGAAGGTCGGCATCGACATGCGGATCGCATCGCCACGCAGCCTGTGGCCGGATGACGGGTTCATTTCGCAGTGCAACGCGACAGGCAGGCTGACCGGTGGAAGTCTGACAGTGACGGACAGTGTGAACGACGCCGTCAGGGGCGCTGACTTCATCTACAGCGATGTCTGGCTGTCCATGGGCACTGACGAAACAGCCTGGGGCAAGCGCATCGAAGCGCTGACGCCCTTCCGGGTTACCGGTGAGGTCATGGCGGCCAGCGGCAACCCCTATACCAAGTTCATGCATTGCCTGCCTGCCTTCCACAATGCGGATACCGAGGTCGGTGCGGACATCAGGACGCGCTTTGGAATCGACTGCATGGAGGTCACCGACGAAGTCTTCGAGTCCGCCGCCTCCATTGTTTTCGATCAGGCCGAGAACCGCATGCACACGATCAAGGCGATCCTTGTCGCCACGCTTGCCGGGTGAAGCCCATGAAAATCGTCGTAGCCCTTGGCGGAAACGCGCTCCTGAAACGTGGCGAGCCGAAGACGGCAGAGCAACAGCGCATCAACGTCCGCCACGCGGCCAAATCGCTGGCTGCACTGATCGATGCTGGCCACCAGATCGTGGTGACACATGGCAACGGGCCACAGGTCGGACTGCTGGCCCTGCAAGCCGCAGCCGGACCGCCAGATGGCGTCCATCCACTGGATCTGCTCGGCGCACAGACTGAGGGGATGATCGGCTACATGATCGAGCAGGAACTCGGCAACCTGCTGCCGGACAGCGCCATGATCGCAACCTTGCTGACGCAGGTGCGTGTTGACGCGAATGACCCGGCATTCCAGCATCCCACCAAGCCAATCGGTGCGACAGTCGACGAATTGACCGCCGAACACACCACGGCGCATCGCGGCTGGACGTTCGCCCCCGATGGCGACCGGTGGCGCAGGGTGGTGCCCTCCCCTGCCCCGCTGGAAATCTTCGAGCTGCGGGTCATTGCCATGCTGGTTGACCGTGGCGTGATCGTCATCTGCACCGGCGGCGGTGGCATACCCGTGGTCGCGCAGAAGGATGGCAGCCTTGTCGGCGTGGAGGCCGTCATCGACAAGGACCGCGCCAGCGGCCTTCTGGCCGAGCAGTTGAAGGCGGACATGCTGCTGCTGCTGACGGATGTCGATGCCGTCTATGCGAATTTCGGAGAGCCCGATGCGCGCGCGATCGCAAGCATCGGCGCGGCGAACCTGAATGCCGATGATTTTGCCAAAGGGTCCATGGGGCCGAAGATCGAGGCAGCGAAGCGTTTCGCCACGTCCGAAGGCCGCCGGGCGGGCATCGGGCGCCTCGAGGACGCGCTGGCGATTCTCGGCGGCCACGCTGGGACAACAGTGATCCCCGGCAATGCTCGAAGCCAGTTTCGCAATTCGAACCCCAAGGCATCGGCGGCCGACGAGCGTGTCCTGAAAGGACGACCCGATGTGGCGCAATGAACACCTGCCACTTGCAGGCGGGACGACAGGCTTCTCCCGCGCCATCCGCAAGATGGCCCTGCCCGGGATAGCAGTGCTTGTCCTGGCCATGCTCCCGTCGCTTCCAGCGCTGGCGCATGTAAAATGGTTCGCGCCCTACATCGTCGGTGCAGCACCCCAGCCGCTGATGACGACGCTGACCAATCCTTGGTTCTGGTCAGGTCTTGGTCTGGTTCTCGTGTTCTTCATGCTGGCACGTGCCGTGGAAAAATCCGCGACGGGTGAAACCCTCCTGCTGTTTCTCGACCGGATCACCGATCCGCTCTGGCAGCGGATCGACGATTTCGTCCGTGTCGTGGTTGGCGCCTTCTTTGTCGCAATCTTCGCAGTGGGCGGCGTCTATCTGACCCCGGATCTGAAGACACCAAACGAATGGATCTCCTGGGTCCAGTTGTTGATCGCCGCTGCGATCTTCTCACGCAGGACCCAGCCGCTGGCTGCTGCAGGCATTATCGGCTTGTGGCTTCTCGCGCTGCAAGACTACGATGTTTTTCATCTGCTCGACTATCTGGCGCTGGGCGTTGGAGTCGCGGTCTATCTCGTGCTCGAGGCGTCGAGCAATACGCAATGGCGCAAGCACCGCTTCGAGGCCCTCAGATGGGGCGTCGCCATCGCGCTCATGTGGTCCAGCCTCGAGAAATTTGCCTACCCCGACTGGTTCTATCCACTCGTGGTCGAGAAGCCCTTCCTGACCTTCGGCATGCCCCGCGACGTGTTCATTCCCATGGCCGGCGTCGCAGAATTCACCATGGGTTTCGGCCTGCTGTGGACGCCGCTGATCCGCCGGCTGTCCGCCATCACATTGTTCATCATCTTCAATGCCGCCGTTTATCCGTTTGGGCGCATCGATCTGGTGGGCCATGCGCTCATCATGGCCATCATCGTGGCCATAGCGGCGGACCACACCCGACAGATCCGGTTTCTTCCGACTGTGAAGCGATCGCTGGCAGGAATCCCTGCAGCCCTGTTTGCCACGATCGCGCTGTTCGGCGTCAGCTATTGGGGACTGCATATCGCACTCTACGGGATCGA
>JANMMX010000350.1:0-7694 GCA_031373605.1 Allobosea sp.
GACGGACTCGCGTGACACAGCCAGCGTCGGCACAGTTCCTTTCGAGAACATTGTCGGCCGCGCCGAGATTGTCTTCTTCTCGATCGAGGAGGGCGCATCGGCCTGGAAGCTGTGGGAATGGCCATGGACCGTGCGCTGGAACCGTATTTTCTCTTCGATCAAGTGAGGCATGCGCGCTTGCAAGGGTTGATCGTCGCATGAGTCGGAAGAAGCCGCAGCTGGCGGCCCTTGAAGAGCGGCTTGGCTATGTCTTTCGGGACAGGACGCTGCTGGAAGCAGCTCTCACCCACATGAGCGCCCCGGAAGCCGAATCGAGCCGCCTCAAGAGCTACCAGCGGCTCGAGTTTCTGGGCGACAGGGTCCTTGGTGTCTGCATCGCCAGGATGCTCTATGAGCGCTTCGCCACGTCAGAAGAAGGCGACATGTCGCGCCGTCTGGCCGAACTGGTGCGCAAGGAAAGCTGCGCGGCAGCGGCTGTGGTCTGGAATGTTGCGCCGTATCTGCGGCTGGGCGAAGGCGAGATGCAGTCGGGCGCCCGCAAGAACCGGGCGATCCTGGCTGATATCTGCGAGGCCATCATCGGGGCCGTCTATCTCGACGGCGGGCATGATGCGGCTCAGGGGCTGGTGGAGCGCGCCTTTGGCGAGCAGATGCTGAAACCGGCACGCCCCTTGCGAGACGCGAAGACCGCGCTGCAGGAATGGGCGCAGGGGAAAGGCTATCCCACGCCCACTTACAGCGAGCGCGGGCGCTTCGGGCCTGACCATGCGCCCATGTTCAAGGTGGCCGCTTGTGTGCAAGGCTTGATGGATGCCTTGGCTGAAGGGCGCTCGAAACGATTTGCCGAGCAGGCAGCGGCAGAAGCGTTTCTGCGACGGGAAGGCCTTTGGGCAGAAATGATGGAGCAAGATGATGGCCAGGCCTAGAACCGACAAGGGGCAGGACGTGGCGCGCGCGCCAGTCGAGCCGGGCGCACGCATGCCGACTGGCACCACCACGCGCTGTGGCTTCGTGGCGCTGATCGGCGCGCCGAATGCCGGCAAATCGACGCTGCTGAACCAGCTGGTCGGTGCCAAGATTTCCATCGTCTCGCGCAAGGTGCAGACCACGCGCACGCAGGTGCGCGGCATCGCGATGTCCGGCGAAACACAGGCGATCTTTGTCGATACGCCGGGCATTTTCGCGCCCAAGCGGCGGCTGGACCGCGCCATGGTCACCAGCGCCTGGGGCGGCGCAACGGACGCGGACGTGATCGGCGTGCTGATCGATGTGGCCAAGTTCGAGCATGAGGAAACGATTGCCCTGCTGGAGCGGCTGGGCGAGCTCAGGCAGCCGAAGTTCCTGATCCTGAACAAGATCGACACGGTCGCCAAGGAGCAGCTGCTGGCCATCACCGTGGCGGTCAATGCCCGCGCGCAGTTCGAGACAACCTTCATGGTCGCGGCGCTCTCGGGCTATGGCGTGCCCGACATCTTGACCTGGCTGCAGACCCGCCTGCCGATGGGGCCATGGCTTTATCCGGAAGACCAGATCTCGGACGCACCGCTGCGGTTCCTTGCCTCAGAAATCACCCGCGAGAAAATTTACGAGCGGCTGCATGACGAGCTGCCCTACCGCTCCACGGTCGAGACCGAGAAATGGGAGCAGAAGACGGATGGCTCGGTGCGCATCGAGCAGACGATTTATGTCGAGCGCGAGAGTCAGCGCAAGATCGTGCTGGGCGAAGCCGGCCAGACCATCAAATCGATCGGCCAGGCCTCGCGCATGGACATTGCCGAGGCGGCCGAGGCCAAGGTGCACCTCTTCCTCTTCGTGAAAGTGCGCGAAAACTGGTCCGACGACCCCGAGCGCTACCGCGAGATGGGGCTGGTGTTCCCCAAGGAGTGAGGGCGGCCCCTGTCAGCCACCGCGCATATGGGCCGACAATATTCGCAGCGCTGTCCGAATGTCCGGGTCGCGCGTGCTGGCGTGGAGCACGATCCGTGCGGGGGGCAAGGCCGGAAGGCCAAGCTTGCGACCGACTTCGACCGCGTCTGACGGGGCAATGCGCCGGGCCAGCGGAGCAACGCCCAGACCTGCTGACACAGCGGCATTGACGGCGGCGACACCGCCGCCAAGAAAGCCATCCACCCAGCCAATGTCAGCACCATCGAGTGCTTTCGCCGACAGGGCCCGCAGCCCGCACTCGCCTGACAAGGTTATCAGCGGCAAGGGCTCGGTGCGGTTCCATTGCCAGCCGGGCGCGGCATACCAGCCGATCACATCCCGCCGCAGGAACTCGCCATCACGCTGCCGGGCATCCGAACGGACAATCGCGACATCAAGCGCGCCAGCGTCATAGGCATCAAGCAGCTTAGCGGAGAGGCCAAGCGCGACTTCCAGGCGCAAGCCGGGCGAAGCGCCTGCCAACTTTCCAAGAATGGCGGGCAAATCCGGACCGGATGCGTGCTCACTGATGCCGATCCGCAGCCGTCTGGGCAGCGTGGTCAATGGAAACATGGCTGCATCATGGGCGACCATCAGCGCGCGCGCCGCAGGCAGGAACGCCTCACCTTCTGCCGACAGGCGCACGAGGCGTGGGTGGCGCTCGAGCAGATGGCGCCCGGTGGCTGTCTCGAGCTTCTTCAGGCGCGCGCTGATGACCGGCTGCGTCGTGCCCAGCGCGTCCGCAGCCCGCGTGAAACTCTTCATGTCAACGATAGCCAGAAAGGCCGAGACTTCTGTCAGATCCAGCATGAGACAATCATCATGATTTGCGATGATTGAAACTCATATTCATCGCGTTTTCAGAATGAAAGATTTGACCTATTTTCTCGAGCTTCGCAACAGGAGTTCTGAACAATGCCGCTCGTTCGCATCGCCCTTCAGAAGGGCAAGACCGTCGCGTTTCGCAAGACCATCGTCGAACAGATTTACGCCGCCCTGCGTGAGACGTTCGACGTGCCGGAAGACGATCTCTTCATGCTGATTGACGAGCATGACCCGGCCAACATGCATGCCAGCCGGACGTTCATGGGCTTCGATCGCAGCAAGATCTCGTCATGATACAGCTGACCGTCTCCAACACACGCGGCGTCGATCAGAAGCGGGCGCTCTACGCCGCCATTACCAGCGGGTTGCAGCGTGAACTCGGGCTTCGAGGCGATGATGTGTTCATCAATCTGGTCGAAGGCTATCGCGAGAACTGGTCCTTCGGCGGCGGGCTTGCGCAATATGTCTGACCGGGTCAGCTGCCACCTCGCGCA
This sequence comes from Allobosea sp., assembly GCA_031373605.1. Classification (GTDB taxonomy): domain Bacteria; phylum Pseudomonadota; class Alphaproteobacteria; order Rhizobiales; family Beijerinckiaceae; genus Allobosea. Next base: position 3,246 of record JANMMX010000350.1, read on the forward strand.
AGCGTGACGTTGGCAGCAGTGGCATGAGCTGAGCGAATATTGCATCTTGCTGGCATGCATTCGCTGCTTCGCTTGTTGTGCTTCCTCCTCGCGCTACCCGTCTTTGGTGGCCTGTGGGCCGTGGCCGTTGGGCGAGTCGCCGCCCAGCCGGCGACGCAACCGCTGTCCGCCGCCGCGTCCGAACCCTGCGGTGGCCCCGTCTCCTGCTTAACCACCAGCGGACGCTACCGGTTGCGCGTGCCGGCTGGCTGGGACGGACAACCGGGTTTGCCTGCGCTGATCTTCTTCCACGGCTGGCAGGAAACGCCTGAGGGCATCCTGGCGATCAACGAGATCACGGCTTTTGCCGATGCGTTCGATCTTGTGCTGGTGGTGCCGGAAGGGCAGGGCAAGACCTGGTCTTATCCCGGTTCACCCTCGCGTCATCGGGATGACTTCCGCTTTGTGGCAGAGGTGCTGGACGATCTGCCAAAACGTTTCCCGGTTGATGTGCAACGCGTCTGGGCGTCCGGCTTCAGCCAAGGTGGCTCGATGGTGTGGAATCTCGCCTGCGAGACGCCGGAGCGCTTCCTGGCCTTTGCGCCGGTGGCGGGCGGCTTCTGGGAGCCCCTGCCGGAGCGCTGCAAGCGCGCCCCGACCCGGATATTCCATGTGCACGGCACAACAGATGGCACCGTGCCGATGAAAGGCCGCAGCTTGCGCAATGGCCTGTGGAAGCAATGCGATATTGCCAAGGGCTGGTCGGTGCTGGCCAGAGCCAATGGCTGCCAGTTCGATCTCGACGAACCCTTCGGGCATGCAGCGCCGGAAGCCGGCGCCGACATGCCGCTGGCCTGCACGCCATCGCGCTCCTGCCCTGCAAACAGCGCGATGATGCTGTGCCTGCATGGCGGCGGCCATCATGTCAGCAGCGCCTACCTGGAAAGTGCGTGGAGCTGGATCACGACCCTGACGCCTGCTGGCGTGATCCGCTAGAACCAGACGATGGAGTGGCAGGACGAGGCAATCATCATCGGCGTCAGGCGGCATGGCGAGGCCTCCGTGATTCTGGAAGCGATGACGCGCCAGCGCGGCCGCCATCTCGGCCTTGTGCGGGGTGGCCGGTCGGTGCGCGCCCAGCCGGTGCTGCAACCGGGCAACCTTGTGCAGCTGACATGGAGCGCCCGGCTTGAAGAACAGCTGGGGCATTATCGCGTCGAGCCTGTCACCAGCCATGCCGCGCGGCTGATGGCCTCGCCACTGGCGCTTTACGGCATGGCGCTGGCGGCAAGCCATCTGCGCCTTCTGTCAGAGCGCGAGCCGCATCCCGGCCTTTACGAGGCAACCAGGGTGCTGATTGCGCATCTGGATGCACCAGACATCGCGCCTGCGCTGATGGTGCGTTTCGAGCTGGCCATTCTGGCAGAGCTTGGCTTCGGGCTTGATCTTGCCAGTTGTGTGGCCACAGGCCAGCGCGAAGGGCTGACCCACGTCTCGCCACGCTCGGGGCGGGCGGTCAGCGCAGAAGCCGCAGCGCCCTATGAAGGACGCCTTCTGGCAATGCCTGCCTTTCTCACGCAAGGGCAGGGCTTGCCTCAGCCCACAGCGGCCATGCTGCGTGATGGTTTCGCGCTGACAGGCCACTTCCTGCGCCGTGATCTCTGGGGGCCGCGCAACCTGGCCGAGCCGTCCGAGCGGGAACGCCTGATCGCATTGCTGAATGACGTTCAACGTGTTGCAACAGGCCGAAACAGCAGCTAGACCGGCGCTCAGTTGGGGCGTCGCCAAGCGGTAAGGCAGCGGTTTTTGGTACCGCCATTCCCCGGTTCGAATCCTGGCGCCCCAGGCCGTGCTTTTCGGAAGATACGGCCCTCAGAACACCCGGTGCTTCAGATAGGCCGCCTGCGGGTCTTCACCGGCGCGGATGGCGTTCATCATGGCGCTTTCGCCGGAAAGCTTGGCTTCGGCGGCGGCCAGCACATCCTCGATGCGCTCGCCGGGGATGAGAATGATGCCGTCACGGTCGGCGATCACATGGTCGGTCGGGCGGATGTCATGGCCGCCAATCGCAATCTCCTCGTCAAAGGCTTCCGCCTTCCAGCTGCCGACAATGTCGATCGGCGTGAAATAGCGGCAGAAGACGGGAAAGCCCTGATCGACCACGCCCTGCGCGTCGCGGCAGCCGCCATCAACGATGTAGCCGCGCACGCCTTTGATCTTGAGCGCTTCGGCCGAAAGCTCGCCCATCAGCGCGCGGATGTCATCCTGCGGTTGGCAGATGATGACATGGCCGGGCTTGGCCTTTGAGAGCAGACCTGCCCAAGCATAGAGCGATTCATCCTTGGTGAGCTTCGGGTCGGGCCGCCCGCGTACCGTTGTAACGGGACCGGCGCAGCGCATCGTCAGGTCGATGCCGCGCATGGTGCGTGGCAGCACCCGGATGGGCAGGTGCAGATCGCGCATCACGTCATGGATCACGCTTGAATGGCAGGCCTCAAGGCGGGCGGTGAGGGCGGCTTGGTTGGTCATGGTAAGGGCTCCATTTGCATCAGTCAGCAGGACAACGAGCGATAAGCCTAGGGCTGGATCACGCGCGCCTTGACCCCGGCCGATTGCAGGCGGACCTGCACGGAGTCGGTGGCGCCTGTGGCATCCATCACCGAGATGCGGGCGAAGCCTGCGCCTTCGGGCAGCCAGTGGCTCTCGCGGCGGCGCTCGCCTTGCACCACCGGCACGTTGTCGACCAGCCAGGTCAGCGGCATCACCCCGCCATGGGCTTTCAGCGGCAGCGGGTCGCGCTCGGCGCTGGCAGCCATGTCAAGCTGCGCACCGTCGGGCGGGAAGGCGATCCGGAGCGGTGCGCGGGCTGTGGCGGCAATCGTCTTGGGCACATCGCGCCGCACATGGCGCAGTGGCGGCGGCAGGGTGGAGGAGCGCGCAATCAACGCCTCGCGTGGCGCGGGCGATGTGTCCGGCTCGATGCCGATGCGGGCAAAGGCATCAAACAGCAACGGAGCCGCCATCTGGCGCGCCACAAGTCCCGGCACCGAGGCATTGTCAGGTCGTCCCAGCCAGATTGCGACCGTGTGGCGCGCATCAAAGCCGATGGCCCAGCCATCACGATAGCCGTAGGAGGTGCCCGTCTTGTAAGCGATGCGCCCGCCCGGCGCATTTGCAGGTGGCGCTGCGCCGCGCAGGATATCGCCTACATACCAGGCGGAGACAGCATCGGTCAGGTAGCGCTCGTGGTTGTCCGACGCCGCACGTTCCTGCCAGTTCAGAGGCAGCGCCATGCCGCCGCGCGCAAGGCCGGCATAGAGCACTGCCAGGTCAGCCAGGCGGATGCCAGCACCGCCCAACCCGATGGCAAGGCCGGGCGCGGCATCGCGCGGCATCACCAGACCGGCACCGGCCTGTGTCATGCGACTGGCGAGGCGCTGCGGCGTAATCTCGCTCAGCAGCGTGATGGCAGGCAGGTTGAGCGACTGCTGCAGCGCCTGCCGCGCAGTCACGGTGCCCTGAAAGGTGAGGTCGAAATTGCCGGGTGCATAGCTGCCATAGCGGCTCGGCCGGTCGTCCAGAATGGTCTCGGGATGGGCCGTGCCATTCTCGAAAGCCAGCGCATAGATGAAGGGCTTGAGGGCAGAACCCGGCGAACGCACAGCCTGCGCCATGTCGATGGCGCCTGCACGCGTCTTGTCGGTCAAACCGCTGCTGCCGATATGGGCGCGTACCTTGCCGCTGGCATGCTCGACCACGAGGATCGCGCCCGCCAGCCCTGATCCAAGCTGGTCGACACGCTCACGCAAGAGCGCCTCCAGCGTGGTCTGCCAGCGCCGGTCGATCGCGAGGTTGTGCTGTCGCAGCTCTGGTGACTCGCGCACCACGCGCTCGGCAGCATGGGCCGCCAGCATCGGGAAGGCGAAACGGGCAGTCGGAACAGGTTCTGTCACTGCCAGCGCCGCCTCTTCCGGGCCAGCAAGCCCGGCGGATACAGCCCGCGCAATCACGCGGTCACGGACGCGCCGCAGCGTCTCGGGGTGCCGATCTGGACGGCGCGTCTCGGGCGATTGCGGCAGCGCGACCAGCATGGCCGCTTCGGCCAGCGACAGGCGCTTCGGCTCCTTGCCGAAATAGGACAGCGAAGCCGCGCGCAAGCCTTCCAGATTGCCGCCATAGGGTGCGAGTGTCAGGTAGAGATCGAGGATTGCCATCTTGGAAAGCCGACGCTCCAGCTGGAGCGCCGCAGCACTCTGGCGCAGCTTGACGCCCACGCTGCGCTTGTCCTGCATCTCGGGCTCCAGCAGGCGCACCACCTGCATTGTCAGCGTCGAGCCGCCGGACACCGTCCGCCCCGTCTTCAGCGCCTGCCAGCCTGCGCGCAGCATGGCGAGCGGATCAACGCCCCAATGCTGGTCAAAGCGCTTGTCCTCATAGACCTGCAGCAGCTTGAGAAAACGCGCATCGACC
>JANMMX010000384.1:0-2646 GCA_031373605.1 Allobosea sp.
AGGCCGAAAGCAGCCCGGAGAACGGGTGCATCAGCACGGTCTTAATGCCCAGCGCATCGGCCACCAGACAGGCATGCTGCCCGCCTGCGCCGCCAAAGGAATTCAGCGCATAGCGCGTGATGTCATAGCCGCGCTGGACGGAGATCTTCTTGATCGCCTCAGCCATGTTGGCAACAGCAATCTGGATGAAACCATCAGCCACCTCTTCGGCCGAGCGACCATCGCCAACCTCGATGGCCAGCGCGGCGAACCTTGCCTTCACGGTGTCAGCATCGAGCGGCTGATCCTGCCCTGCGCCAAAGATTGGCGGGAAATAGTCCGGGATCAGCTTGCCGACCATGACATTGGCGTCGGTCACAGCCAGCGGCCCGCCCCGGCGATAAGCTGCAGGGCCGGGATTGGCGCCAGCGGAGTCGGGGCCGACCCGGAAACGCGCGCCATCGAAATGCAGGATCGAGCCGCCGCCGGCCGCAACCGTGTGGATCAGCATCATCGGCGCGCGCATGCGCACACCGGCCACTTCCGTCTCGAACGCACGCTCATACTCGCCATCGAAATGCGCGACATCGGTGGAAGTGCCGCCCATGTCGAAGCCGATGACATGATCGAACCCGGCAGATTTTCCGGTTTCAGCCAAGCCCACGACACCGCCGGCAGGGCCCGACAGGATCGCGTCCTTGCCCTGAAACAGATCAGCTGCCGTCAGCCCTCCCGAGGACATCATGAACATCAGCCGCGCGCCGGTGCGCTTCACGTCGAGCTCTTCCGACACCTGCGCGACATAGCGGCTGAGGATCGGCGAGAGATAGGCATCGACCACAGCCGTGTCGCCACGCCCGACCAGCTTGATGAGTGGCGAGACCTCGTGACTGACCGAGACCTGCGGAAAGCCGATCTCGCGCGCAATCTTCGCCACGATGGCCTCATGAGCCGGATAGCGATAGGCATGCATGAAGCTGATGGCGACAGCGCGGAAACCCTCATCCCACAGGCTCTGAAGGTCAGCCCGAACCTGAGCTTCATCAGGCACCTGCTCGACAATGCCATCCGACAGCACGCGTTCATTCACCTCGACCACGCGCTCATAGAGCTGCTCGGGCTTGATGATTTCCTTGGCAAAGATGTTCGGGCGCGCCTGATAGCCGATGCGAAGCGCATCGCGGAAGCCGCGCGTTATGACCAGCGCCGTGCGGTCGCCCTTGCGTTCCAGCAGCGCATTGGTGGCGACTGTGGTGCCCATGCGCACCTCGCCGATCAGCCCGGCGGGAATGGCATCACCCTTCTTCAGGCCCAGATGATCGCGGATGCCCTGCACAGCCGCATCGCGATAGGCCTCCGGATTTTCCGAAAGGAGCTTGCGGGCCAGCAGCTTTCCGTCAGGCGTGCGGCCGATGACATCCGTGAAGGTGCCGCCACGGTCGATCCAGAAGTCCCAGCGCGAACCTGTCATGTCTTGCTCCCCTCAGGCCAATGCCCGTCAACGGCACCCTTGAATGCACATATTCATAAAACGTCGATAAAAAGTTGACAAGTTGTCTTTTGAAACTTTCCGACGATTGTTTTGCATGAGCCGCGCTGAGAGCTTTTCAGACGCCATGTCCGATGCTTGTATAGCTTATGCCGGTTTGGCCGGGGCAAGGACAGGTGGTCACATCCGACCACCACAGGGAGAACACCGTGAGCAAATGGATCAAACAACTGACAGGCGCCACCGTCGCGCTGGCCTTCTCGGCAGGATTTGCGGCGGCCCAGACCAAGTGGGATATGCCAACTCCCTACGCCGATGGCAATTTTCACACCAAGAATGTCCGTCAGTTTGCCGATGAGGTGAAAGCCGCAAGCGGCGGCAAGCTCGAAATCACCGTCCATTCGAACGCTTCACTCATCAAGCTGCCGGAAATCAAGCGCGCCGTGCAGACCGGACAGGTCGCGATCGGCGAAACGCTGATGTCGACCATGGGCAACGAGGACGCGATGTTCGCGGTCGACTCGATCCCCGGCCTCGCTTCCAGCTATGCCGATGCGCAGAAGCTCTGGGGCATCGCCCGTCCCTTTGTTGCCGCACGCCTCGAAAAACAGGGCATGATGGCGCTGTTCTCGGTGGCCTGGCCGCCGCAGGGCATCTACGCCAAGAAGGAGCTCGCCACGGTGCTGGACCTGAAGGGGTCCAAGTTCCGGGCCTATAACCCGGCCACCGCCCGTTTTGCTGAACTGATCGGCGCCTCCGCTGTCACCATTCAGGCTGCCGAGATCGCGCAGGCCTTTCGCACGGGCGTGGCGGACTCGATGATCTCGTCAGGCGCAACCGGCGTCGACACGCAGGCCTGGGACTATCTCTCCCACTATTACGACCTCAACGCCTTCCTGCCGCAGAACATCGTGATGGTGAACAAGGCAGCTTTTGATGCCCAGCCCGCCGATGTGCAGAAAGCCATTCGCGATGCCGCAGCCGCTGCCATGGCACGCGGCTGGAAAGCCTCGGAAGAACTGAACGAAGGCTACAAGAAAATCATGGCCGAAAAGGGCATGAAAGTGTTGCAGCCCTCCGCCAAGATGATCGCCGATGTGAAAGAAGTGGGCGGCACCATGGCAACCGAATGGGCCAAGCGGGCCGGGGCCGATGGTGACGCTGTGCTCGCTGCTTTC
>JANMMX010000387.1:0-6968 GCA_031373605.1 Allobosea sp.
AGCAGCGGCGTCAGCAGGAACCCGCCGCCCACGCCGAACAGGCCCGAGATAAACCCGACTGCCGCGCTCAACCCGAGGACCAGCAAGACGCTGATCGGCAGCTCGGCGATGGGCAGGTAGATCTGCAATGCGACGCCCTCAAAGCTCGTGACCGCATGTCTTGTGCTGCTCTGCGGATCGCGCGCCGAACAGGTTCTTTAGGCGCTGCGCGGAAGCCGAGGTCAACCAGGATCAGGCACGGAAATTCAATTTGGCGAGCTTTCGTCAGCCGCGCGAGATCTTGGCCGGCTTCTTGGCTGGCGCAGCCGGGCTCTCATCCCAGCCGCCTTGCGGTGACACAACCTCGTTGGCGCCCGGCACCGGCGTCTTGGCCTGCCAGCGGCTGACGGCGGCCTTTGCGGCGGTCAAGTCGGCCGGCTGCAACTGACCGGCCACCTCTTCACGCTTCTTGCCGGCATCCTCGTCGCCCTGCGCGGCAGCGACCGCAAACCAGGTGTAGGACTGGGTGAGGTCCTGTGCCGTGCCCAGACCGCGCGCCATCAGGATGGCGAGATTGTACTGGCTGTCACGCACGCCATGCTCGGCGGCCTGGCGGAACCATTGCACAGCAGTCGCATAGTCAGGTTTGCCGCTTGCGCCTTCAGCGTAAAGCACGGCTAAATTGTGCATGGCCTTGGCATTGCCCTTGTCTGCTGCGCGCTCATACCAGAGGCGAGCCAGCGCGATGTCACGACCCGTGCCAATGCCCTTCTCGAACATGTTGCCGAGCCGGAACTGTGCGGGTGCGAGCCCGGCAGCGGCCGCGCGTTCGAACAGACGCAGCGCCACTTTCGGATCGCGTGCGGTGCCGGTCGCGTCTGCTGCCTTGACAGCGAGCTCATAGACGGCGCGCGCGTCTCCTTCGAGTGCGGCGCGGCGCTGGCCCGGTGTGCCAAGGGTTGGCGGGATGTCCTTGATGCCGGTGACAGGCTCGGCAGCAGCGATGGCTGGCGGCACTGCTGGCGTCTCGGAGGGCTGCAAGACGGGCGCGATCGCGGCTGCCGTCTTGCCATCCAGCGGATTGGCTGGAGCAGAAGCCGTCGTCTCCGGCTTGTCGCGTGCCGGGGCGGCCGAGCTCTGGTCCTTGGCTGGAATGGGCTCTGCCGGGGTTGCCTGCGTCGCGGCTTTGGGCGCTGCGGCCTCTTTCGTTGCAACGGCCTCCTTCGGGCCGGCACCGATCACCGCCTTGGCAGGCGTTTCGGCCTGATCACCGGTGAGGGCGCCCGTCACGACATGGGCGGCGCCAATGGCGAAGACGATGGCGGCCAGGCCAAGCAGGATCGGCTTGCGGCGCTTGTCCATGATCTGGCCGAGGCGGCCCGGCGTGGCGCCTTTGGCGGTCTTCTTGCTGCCGGCATCGTTGGCAGCTTGCGTCTCGATGGCCGCGGCCTGTGCGGCACGGCGGGCGGCGGCGATGAAGCCCTGCTTGACGGCCTGGCTGTCGGCGCTGGCGGCAGAATTGGCTGATGCCATCGCAGGCTGTGCAGCTGGTGCCGTGACAGGCGATGAGGCCGGGGCCGAGCCAGGCTTCGGGCGGCCCGAACCCGGTTCAAGCGGCATGTCAAGCATCGCTGTTGCGCCAGCGGCGGGTGCCGCGCGCTCTGCAGCCCTGGGCACGGCAACCGGTGCCTTCGGCTCAGGTGCCGATGATTGGATGAAGCGCTCTTTCAGAGTGGCAGCCAACGAGGCAACCTTTGGAAGTGCAGGCTCACTGGCAGCAGCGACTTCGGCACGTCTGGGTGGCGCGACTGGCGCTGTCACCTGTTCAACTTGAACAGGTGTTGCCTGAGCCGGACGTGTCACAGGCGGCAGGCTGGTCTGGATCGCGTTGTGTTGCCTGTCAGCGTCTTGCCGTTCGGAAACCAGATCAGCTTCCAGCACCGACAGGCGTGACATGATCTTGCCCAGTGTCGAGTGCACGGCCTCGATGGCATCCTGCGTGCGGCGACCGGCGCTGTCATGGGTTTCGCGCAGGCCGCTCATCGAGTCATGCAATGCGCTGAAATCCGGGCTCTGGCTGCGGGCGGCGAGATCAGCCGCCATATCGGCAAGTGCAATGCGGGCAGCCTTCTCGGCCGTGGCCGCGCTGTCTTGGCGCACGCCGTCGAGGCTCGACATCATGTCGCGCAGGGTGCGGTCAATGGCCTGGTCGGCATTGCGGGTGGCCGAGCCCTGATCGAGCCGGCTGGCAAGTCCGGAAATCTGCTTCTCGAGCGCCTCGAAATCCTCGCGTCCGGCACCCGGGCGGCTGACATCGTCAATCTTGGCGCTGAGCGAATGCAACAGCTCCTCGACCGGGCGCAGATCTGCGACTGCGCCTTTGGCACCCTTGCCGCTGACCACTGCACTGAGGCTGGTGGCTGCAGCCAGCGATTCGATCCGGGCCGACAAGGCTTCGATCTGGCGCTCGACAGCGCTGGCCGGCTTGCTGGCAAATGTCTCAAGATGTGATTGCAGCGCATCAATCCGGCCCTCGAGGCGGGCAGGGGCGCGATCGGCCAGGTCTTCGAGCTTGATGACAAGCCCCTCGATGCGGCGCGACAGCGCCTCTGAAGCCGGTTGCCCAGCCTGGCTGAGACCATCAAGGCGCTGCGTGATCTGGGCGACATGGCCATCCAGATCGACAGACTTCATGGCCGGCAGGCGATCAATTTTGCCTGCGAGAAGCTCGATCTGGCGTGAAAGCGAAACAAGTGCGCCCGAATCCTGCACCGGCTTGGCGCTGCGTTCTTCCTGAAGCATGGTTCGCAGCTCGGAGAGCGTTGCGCCGATGCCGCCAATCTGTGTGCGATCCGCCTGCGCCTCGCGGACGCGGCCGATTTCCGCCGACATCGCTGAAAGCTGATGCCCGAGGTCGTCTAGGCGATGGCCGCCGGCAGCATTCGAGAGCACGTCACGAAGATCAGCCAGTTCGCGCGTCGCTGCGGCGAGAGCACGGCCGTCGCTCCCATGAGCCGCCATTGCGTCAAGCTTCGCAGTGAGGTGGCCGAGCTCCTGCTCGATCCGGTGATAGCTCTCGCCGGATGCCGAGTCTGCCAGGCGGGTCACTTCGGCCTCGATGCGGGCCAGCGGGCGCAACATGGCATCAACCGGCATGGCGGGCGCCGGGCGATCCAGCTTGCCCGAGAGATCGCGCAAGGTCCGCTCGATGTCGCGGGTGGCAGGGGCGGCGGCCATCGAGGCGATCTCGCGGCGCAACTGCATCATGTCGTCGCGCAGGGCATCGGTCGCATCGGGTCGTGTGCGAGCTGGCGCAGGCGCGGCAATGCGCTGGCTCAGCTGGCGCAGATCTTCGCGCAGGGCGGCCAGTGTCGGGTCTGTCGCGCGGCGATCACGCCTGAAATCCTGGCCTTCAGCAGCCCCCACATGCGCAGTGATCGACGCGGGCGTCTCGTCCAGATCCCGCTGGCGGGTCCGGATGTCGGAGATTGCCGATGCGACGCTCTCGCGCGACAGGGTGGGGCGGATGGTTGAAGCGCCATGGCGCATGGCTGCATCGGTCTGACGAAAGGCCGGCCGTGTGGCCTGACGTTCGCCTGTCGCATTGCGCTCGATGTCGGAAATGCGGGTGCCCATGGTCTTGATCGCCTCGGCGATCACATGGGTGGCGCGCTCCTGCCGCTCGGCGCTGGTGCGTTCGCCGGCAGCCAGACGGCCTTCTGTCTTCTCGATCCAGCGGGTGATCGAGTCGAGGGCGTTGGCCGTCTTTGCATTGGCATCGCGCGTGCGCTTTTCAGCGACTGCAGCGGTGGCCAGAGCTGTCTCGATGTCCTGGCGGGAAAAATCGTTATGTGCGGCGGGTGCGGTATCTGTCTGGCCGCGTGACAGGCGTGACAGCCGCTCGCTCAGGGAGTCGAGATCATGGACGTCTTCAGGCAGCTCGTTGCCAACCGCGCCCACATCATCGGATTCCTCGCGAATGACGCTGTCGAGCCATTCGCCAAGCGTCATTCCGGCCCGGCGAGCAGCGGCTTTCGCGGCATCGCGCGTCCTGGGGTCTACACCCTTGACACTCCAAGGCAGAGCATTTGCCATGTCTCAATCGCCGACGGGGGCTCATTCTGGGCCCGGACGCCGCGACCCCCTTGTTGTCGCAGCGCGGTCGGATCAAAGCACATGTCACCATGCGGTTAATGCCGAAGCAGCTCTGATCCGCGATGCCGACTTTTGGCAAACAGGGTAAACAAGCGGTTAATAAAGCCGCAAATCGTGTCATTTTCTGACAAAAAGACGCTCTTTGCGTCTGAAGTCGGCGTCAGATTACCGTAACTTACCCCATGCTGACCTTCGGATAACGCCACGACGGGCCGCAATTTCCCTAAGTTGTCCAAATGAATGTGGAGAATGTGCTCCACTCTCCGCCCCGTTGAAGTTGGGGCTTGCCCCTTGTTGGAAAACTGTCATGCTTCGTCCTAGTTTTGCTCTCAATTCTGCCGCAGCTGTCGAACAACGTGCCGCTCGGGGCGCTACAAAAAAAGTGAGTGTAGCCATGGTCACTGATATCGCACCCGTTGCAATTGACGCTGGATACTCGATCAGCGATCTCGCGACCGAGTTCAACGTAACGCTGCGCACCCTGCGCTTCTACGAAGCTCGTGGCCTTGTTAAGCCGCGCCGGGCTGGGTTGACCCGCATCTATTCGGCGCGGGACCGCTCGCGCATCGCGCTTATCCTCAAGGGCAAGCAGCTTGGCTTCACGCTTGTTGAAATCCGCGCCATGCTCGCCAACGAGGAGTCTCGCGAAGCCGGCAACGCTGGCGGCCTGACGCTTTCGCTGGCGCAGATCGAGGAGCAGATCGTTCTGCTGACCGGTCAGCGCGCCGACATCGAAATTGCTCTGCGCGAGCTCGAAGCCGCCAAGGCGAACGCCAAGAGCTGAACCAGAAACAGTTCCATTCCGGGACGCGCGGTGACGCTGTTTTTGAAAATGCCGCGCCGCCTGGCGCGGTATTTTTTTTTGCGCAAAATTCTGCCACGGTCAGCCTTGAGGCTCTTTCCATCCGGAACAAGATAGTTTACATGTAAACCATTCGGACTGGTGTCCAGGCTCAAGCTTGGCTAGGCTGCCATTGCCCGAAGGTGAAGCGATCAGGGAGGATCCGATGCCAGTCTACAAGGCGCCCGTTGAAGATGTGCTGTTTCTTCTGAACGATGTGTTTCAGATCGAGCGCTACAACAACCTGCCCGGCTTCGCCGATGCCAGCCCTGACGTGGTCGAGGCCATTCTCACAGAAGGCGCGAAGCTCTGTGAAGAGGTGCTCCAGCCGCTGAATCGCTCTGGCGATGTCGAAGGCTGCAAGCGCCTGCCCGATGGCAGCGTCACCACGCCGAAGGGCTTCAAGGAAGCGCATGAGGCCTATGCCCAAGGTGGCTGGATTGGCCTGGCCATGGCCCCGGAATATGGCGGCCAGGGCCTGCCCTACACGCTCGGCGCCATCATGAACGAGTTTTCCTCTTCGGCGAACATGGCCTTCTCGATGTATCCCGGCCTGACCATGGGCGCGATGGCTGCACTCCATGTTCACGGCTCGGAAGAGCAGAAGCAGCTTTATCTGCCCAAGATGGCCGAAGGTGTCTGGTCTGGCACGATGAACCTGACCGAGCCGCATTGCGGCACCGATCTTGGCCTCATCAAGACCAAGGCTGTGCCCAATGGCGATGGTTCCTATGCCATCTCCGGCACCAAGATCTTCATCTCGGCCGGCGAGCAGGACATCACCGAAAACATCATTCACCTCGTGCTGGCCCGCATCGAGGGTGCGCCTGCTGGCGTGAAGGGCATCTCGCTCTTCGTTGTGCCGCGCAACCACATCCATGCTGATGGCTCGGTGGGCGAGCGCAATGGCACGACCTGCGGCTCCATTGAGCACAAGATGGGCATTCACGGCAATTCCACCTGCCTCATGAACTATGATGGCGCGAAGGGCTGGCTCATCGGCACCGAGAACAAGGGCCTCAACGCCATGTTCGTGATGATGAACGAGGCCCGCCTCGGCGTCGCGATCCAGGGCCTGGCCCAGTCGGAAGCTGCCTATCAGAACGCTGTCGTCTACGCGAAGGACCGCCTGCAGGGCCGCTCGCTGACCGGCGCCAAAGCCCCCGAGAAAGCCGCTGATCCGATCATCGTGCACCCGGATGTGCGCCGCAACCTGATGTCGATCAAGGCTTTCAACGAGGCCGCGCGTGCCTTTGTCATCTGGAACGCACTGGCTTCCGACATTGCCCATCGTTCCGGCGATGCCGCAGAGCGTCAGGCGGCCGATGACCAGCTTGGCCTGATGACGCCAATCCTCAAGGGCGTGCTCACCGATGTCGGCTTCGACAACGCGGTTAAGGCCCAGCAGATGTATGGTGGCCATGGCTACATTGCCGAATGGGGCATGGAGCAGTTCGTGCGCGATGCCCGCATCGCCATGATCTATGAAGGCGCCAATGGCGTGCAGGCGATGGATCTGGTGGGTCGCAAGCTTGGCCGCGATGGTGGCCGCGCCGTCATGGCTTTCTTCAACGAGGTTGGCACATTCTGCCAGGAGCATGCTGGCGATGAGGGCCTGAAGGGCTTTCTCGCGCCGCTCCAGGTCTCGCTGGGCCATCTGCAGCAGGCCACGATGTGGTTCATGCAGAACGCGCTGGCCAAACCAGACAATGCCGGCGCAGGTGCGCATGATTACATGCATCTCTTCGGCCTCGTGGCGCTGGGCTATATGCACGCCAAGATGGCCAAGGTCGCGCAGGCCAAGCTGAAGGCGGGCGCCAACGGTTCCACAGAGCGGATGAACACCAAGCTCGCCACCGCCCGCTACTACATGGAGCGTGCCCTGCCCGAGACAGCGGCCCATCTCGCCCGCATTACGGCGGGCTCGGATGCCACCATGGCGCTGAGTGCAGACATGTTCTGAGTTTTCGCCCTTGCTTCTCCCTCCCCTTGC
>JANMMX010000446.1:0-4924 GCA_031373605.1 Allobosea sp.
GCCAGCCCCATGATGATGGACAGCGCGAAACCTTCTGTCCCGCGACGGCCAATTGCCGCCAGAAAATCGCCGATGAGCCGCATTTGGAAGCAGAACCACGCAAAGAGTGCAGGAACTGCCGCAGGACATGCCAGCGCTGGCTGACATCACACGAAATTCCCCTAAGTATGGCTGCAATAACAGGGCGAGCGGGAGTTGGCGATGCGTGTGGATGCAATTGTGGTCGGCGCTGGCGTCGTGGGCGTGTCAGTTGCGCTGCACCTGCAAAAGGCTGGACGCTCGGTCGTGCTGCTCGATCGGCGCGCACCGGGTGAGGAAACCAGCTTCGGCAATGCCGGGCTGATCCAGCGCGAAGGCGTCTATCCTTACGGCTTCCCGCATGATTTCGGCGCGCTCATCCGCTACGCGATGAACAACACCATCGATGCGCACTATCATTACAGCGCCATTCCCAAGCTGGTGCCGTTCCTGTGGTCCTACTGGATGCACTCGCGCGCGGCCAAGCACGCCGCCATAGCCCGTAAATACGAGAAGCTGATCGCGCATTGCGTCAGCGAGCATGACGCGCTGGCGAGCGAAGCGGGTGCCACGCACCTCTTGCGCCGCAAGGGCTGGATGAAGGCCTTCCGCACCGAGAAGGAGCGCGATCTGAGGGTGGCCGAGGCCGCACGCTGGAACAGTGAGTTCGGCCTCAACTACAAGGCGCTGGATCAGCAGGGCCTGCGGGCGGAAGAGCCGCATCTCGACCAGAGCCTGATCGGCGGCCTGCACTGGACAGACCCTGTCTCGGTCATTGATCCGCATGGGCTGACGGTTGCCTATCTCAAGCTGTTCGAGAAACTCGGCGGCCGCATGGTCGAAGGCGATGCGGCGACATTGGCGCAGGATGGCGATGCCTGGCGCGTGACGGCGAAGGACGGAACCCAGATTACAGCTCGCGACGCTGTCATTGCGCTTGGCCCCTGGGCGGATCTGGTCACGAAGAAACTCGGCTATCGCCTGCCGCTGGCCGTGAAGCGCGGCTATCACATGCATTACAAGCCGCTCGGCAATGCTGTGCTGAACCACCCGGTGCTGGACCATGAGCGCGGCTATTTCCTCGCTCCCATGGTCAAGGGCATCCGCCTGACGACCGGCGCCGAGTTTGCCAGCCGCGATGCAGCCAAGACACCGGTTCAACTGGGCCGCGCCGAGCCGATTGCGAAAACCTTCTTCCCGCTGGGCGAGCGCCTCGACGCAGAGCCGTGGTTGGGCAACCGCCCTTGCACCCCCGACATGATGCCGATCATCGGCCCCGCGCCACGCCATCGCGGCCTCTGGCTCTCCATCGGCCACGCCCATCACGGCCTGACGCTGGCTGCGGTCACAGGCCGCATGATTGCCGAGATGGTGCAGGGCGAGAAGGTGTTCGTGGACCCGACCCCGTTTGCGGTGGGGCGGTTTGGGTGAGGCGGTCGCGCAGGCGACTTTGGGTCTCTGCGCCCTCCCCATCCCTGCCAGAATCTCCTAGTGTCTGCGCACAACGCTGACTCGAAGGAAACCACCCGCCATGGCCATCGCTGCCAAACCGAAGATGGACAAGGCCCACAAGGCCGCCCTCGACCTGCTGGCGCGGGTGCCTTTCATCGATGGCCACAGCGACCTGCCCTATGTCATCCGCCGCCATGCGCAGGCCAAGGGCGATGTCGCGGCTTATGACCTCACAGTGCTCCATCCCGAAAGCGACACCGACATTCCGCGCCTGAAGGCGGGCCGGGTCGCGGCGCAGTTTTTCGCGGCTTTCATCCAGCCCAGCGATCCCAAGCCCGCAGGTTTCGCGCTGGCGCAGATCAGCCTGATGCGCGACATGGCGGCGCTGCACCCGGATGTGTTCATCCCCGGTCTGCGCGCCTCTGACGTCGCGAAAGCGCACAAGGCCGGCAAGATTGCGCTGTTCATGACCATCGAGAACGGCGCGGCCCTCGACAACCAGCTCGATGCGCTGGACGCCTATTATGCACTCGGCGTCCGGCTGATGACGCTCTGCCACAACGGCACGATCGACTGGTGTGATTCCGCCACCGACGCGCCGCGCCACAATGGCCTGACCGACTTCGGCCGCAGCGTGATTGGCCGCATGAACGAACTCGGCATGATTGTCGATCTCGCCCATGTCACGCCCAAGGTGATGCATGATGTGCTCGACATCACTACCGCGCCGCCGGTCTGGTCACACTCGAATGTGCGCAGTCTTTGTGACCACCCGCGCAATGTGCCCGATGATGTGCTCAACCGCGTCACAGGTTCAGGCGGCATCGTGATGGCGACTTTCGTGCCCGATTTCATCAGCCAGGAGCTGCGCGACTGGCACCGGCCGATCAAGGACAGCTTCGGCAAGACACCGCAAGGCACTGATCCCGACAAGGCGGAGGCGGAGCTGCTCCGGAAGTCCGGAACCAAGCCACGCGCGACACTGGAACAATATTGCGACCATCTCGACTATCTTGCCAACGCCATCGGCCATGAGCATGTCGGCATCGGGTCCGATTTCTTCGGTGGCCCGCAGCCGGTCGGGCTGGAGGATTGCTCCACTTTCCCGTCGATCTTTGCCGAGCTGATCCGGCGCGGCTGGTCGGAGAAGAACCTGGCGCGGCTCGCCAGCGGCAACATGCTGCGGGTCATGCGCGCCGTCGAGAAAGCGGCTGGCTGATCCCCGATGAGCGGCTCAGGCACGGACCGCAGCAAGCCGGTTGTCACAGCGGCGGCCCCCGTCATCATTCTGGTAGAGCCGCAGCTGGCCGAGAATATCGGCATGGCGGCGCGTGCCATGGCGAATTTTGGCCTCACGGAATTGCGGCTGGTGGCGCCGCGCGATGGCTGGCCCTCAAGCGGCAAGGGACTGAAAAAGGGCGCAACGCAGGCGGCCTCTGGCGCAACCTGGGTGCTCGACAATGCGCGGCTTTTTGCGACCGCCGCCGAGGCGATTGCCGATCTCAACATGGTCTTTGCCACCACGGCGCGCGAGCGCGGCCAGCGCAAGCGCGTGCTCACCCCGGCTGAAGCCGTGCCCGACATCAGCCCCCGCATCGCGCAGGGACAGCGCATCGGCATCCTGTTCGGGCGCGAGCGCACAGGGCTGGAAAATGACGAAATCAGCCTGGCGGACGCCATCCTGACCTTTCCGGTCAATCCAGCCTTTGCCTCGCTCAATCTGGCGCAGGCCGTGCTGCTGGTTGGCTACGAGTGGCACAAGCACCAGACGAGCGACCGCGTGCCTTTTGCCGCAGTGGAACCGGAGCTGCCGGCGACGCGCGAGGGCATCGTGTCCCTGTTTGACTATCTCGAGCAAGAGCTTGATTTTGCTGGTTTCTTCCCGCCCAACAAGCGCCCGATCATGGCGCGGAACCTGCGCGACATGCTGCACCGTCTGGCCATGTCAGAGCAGGAATTGCGCACCTTGCGCGGCGCCTTCACGGCATTGGCACAGGGGCGCAAGCGGCGCGTGAAGCCTGCACAGGACGATACGCCGCAGGGCGCGTGATCGCGATCCCGTGATCGGTCCGTCCTATTGCTGCCATGTTGGCGTATTGCATTAAGGGTAGGAGTCGCTTTCGTTGCGTCAGATGCCGCCGCGAGCGATTAGCACAACACCAGACCGGAGCCTCATGTTCTCACGTCGCCACATCCTTGCAGGTTCTCTTGCCTCCGCTGCTTTGCTGGCCGGTGCAAGACGCCAGGCCTATGCCACCGATGTTGACGTTGTGGTTGTCGGCGCAGGCGCTGCCGGCATTTCGGCGGCGCGCGAACTGACGGCGTTGGGGCGCAAGGTGGTTGTGCTTGAAGCCCGCGATCGCCTCGGCGGGCGCGTCTTCACTGACACGTCGCTGGGTGTGCCCTATGACGCGGGCGCCATGTTCATTCACTGGGCGGAGCGGAACCCGTGGAACAAGATCGCGCGCGATCTCAATATCCCGACAATTGACGACAACTGGCGCGGAGGCGGTTTTCAGGTGTTTTCCGGCGGCAGGCCAATGTCCGATGGCGAGCGCAACAACCGGCGCGGTGCCTTTGGCCGAATGGAGCGGCTGCTGGATCAGGCAGCAGCAACCGGCCGCGACATGTCGGTGGCCGAAGCCGTCTCTTCACTTGGACCGGAACTCGCACCCATCGCGGCTTCCGGCCTGCTGCTCTCGCTTGGCGAGGATGCCGAGCGCATCTCGGTGCTGGATTATGAGGCGCTTTGGGCGGGCGATGACCTCCAGGTGCCCTCTGGCTATGGCAATCTCGTCTCGCGCTATGGCGAGGGGCTCGGCGTGCGCCTTTCGACGCCCGTCACCACCATTCGCTGGGATGGGCCCGGCGTCGAGGTGGAGACTGCCAGCGGCACCCTGCGCGCCAAGGCCTGCATCATCACGGTGTCGGTCGGCGTGTTGCAGGCCAATGCCATTCGCTTCACGCCGGAATTGCCGGTGGAAACACGCAATGCCATCGGTCAGATCGGCATGGGTGCCTTGACCAAGATGGCATTCAAGGCTGACCGCAAGCGCCTCGGCATGGCCCCCCAGACCTTTCTGGAAGCGGGCAAGCCGTCTAATCTGATGATGGTCGATCTTTTCCCGGAGGAGCAGGATCTGATCGTCTGCAATTTCGGCGGCAACTACGCCCGTGACATCTCCAACAGCGGGCCGGAAGCGGCAAAAGCCCATGTGCGCGACCTGCTTGTCAGCATGATTGGTGGCGAGGCGCGCGCTGTGCTGGGTGAAGCGTCTTTCCCTGCCTGGTGGACCGACCCGTGGTCACGTGGCTCCTATTCCATTGTGAAACCGGGCAATAGCGGCGCGCGTGAGGTGCTGGGCGAACCCATCGGCAACCGCATCTGGCTGGCTGGTGAAGCCACCAGCATCGGCGGTGCGATGACGGTGGGCGGCGCCTCGCTGGCAGGCAT
>JANMMX010000447.1:0-3593 GCA_031373605.1 Allobosea sp.
CTGACAGGCCCGGAAATGACGGTGCTGGTCGGCGGCCTGCGGGCCATCGGGGCAAATCATGGCGGCACGAAACACGGCATCTTCACCGACCGCCCCGGCGCGTTGACGACCGATGTCTTCGTCAACCTCACCGACATGGCCTACACGTGGAACCCGACGGGCAGGAACAGCTACGACATCCGCGACCGCCGGACCGGCACGACCAGATGGACCGCAACCCGCGTCGATCTGGTCTTCGGCTCAAACTCCATCCTGCGCGCCTATGCGGAGGTCTACGCCCAGGACGATGCCCACGAAAAATTCGTGAAAGACTTCATCGCCGCCTGGACCAAGGTGATGAATCTCGACCGGTTTGATGTGGCGTAAGTGAGCGAGGAGAGCCGCGCGAGGGTGCGCGGACGATCTCCGGGTTCTGTTCCGCTGGCGCTGCACAGCCCTTGTTTCCCCCTCTCCCTGAAAGGGGGAGGGTCGGGGAGGGGGTCAAAAGTCGCGGGTGCGCAGGAATATCACCGGACACATCTCGCCCGGTCTTGACCCCCTCCCGGCCTCCCCCTTTCAGGGAGAGGTGAAACAAGGTCGCTGCAAACTTCGCCCGCGATCCCGTATCCGCACCGCGTCATTCCATGCCGCGCTGCGCACGGGATGACGCACAATGCTCGCAGTGCTTTGGGTAGGGCGCACTGCACAGGATGATCGCCGATGACGGCCAGATCGGCATCACCTGCGGATACTGCTCACGGCGCTGCGAGTTCGATCCTGCAAAGGTGGAAGCGGAGATTGGGGCGGAGTGAGAATGGCGTGTTGCATCAATCAAGACTTATGCACCAGCCTCGAACGTCTGAGTTGGGCCAACTGCTGCCCCGCGCCAAGTTCTGTCCTGCGCCCGTTGCCGAGCAGGGTTTCAGCCAACAGGTCGTCAGCTCCCGCACAGCTACGAGAGGCTGGTTACCTCTTACATGCGCTGCTCGGCTGGTTTCTGTCCGTTGGCAATGGGGTGCTGAGCGCTGTGTCCCTGAAGTTTTGTGCCTACGTCAACGATCGACTGGATCGCCGGCAGTAGCTCGCGGCCGAGTGCTGTCAGTTCGTACTCTACGGATGGCGGAGAGGTAGGCACGACGCGGCGCTCAACCACACTTTGCCTCTCAAGTTCGCGCAGACGCTTGGTCAAAACGCGTGCGGTAATTGGCCGAATATCACTCTTGAGCTCGGTAAAGCGCCGCGCGCCTGCGCTCAAATACCAGATGATGCTCGGCGTCCACGGACCGCCAATGATCGCAGTGCAGGCGAGCAGTGGACATTCTGCTGGGGGCGAAGGCGATTTGTTCTTGCGCATACGTAACGCCATATCGAGCTCCTCCGGTATCTAGGTGGATACTCCAAAGTGACGATATCAATAGGATACCGTCTATACAATTGGAACCAACTGCTTAATTTCACAACCATCAAGGCGGCGGGCGAGCAACAAATCGAGACGCTCGTTGCAATAGAATGGGGACGAAAATGGCAAGAGTCACGATCATCTATCATAGCGGCTACGGCCACACGAAGGTGCAGGCGGGTGCGGTGTTCAGTGGCGCCCACCAGGTTCCAGGAGTGCAGGCACAACTGGTCGCTGTCGAGGAGCATGCTGAGCATTGGGCTGCACTTGACGGCGCTGACGCCATTATCTTCGGTGCGCCGACCTACATGGCGGGCGCTTCTGCGCCGTTCAAGGCATTTCTTGATGCCACTTCGGGCCGCTGGGCCGAACAGCGCTGGAAGAACAAGCTCGCAGCGGGATTCACCAACTCAGCCGGGTACAACGGTGACAAGCTCGCAACGCTACAGCAAATCAATCTGTTCGCGATGCAGCACAGCATGATCTGGATCGGTCTCGGTCTCTTGCCCGGCAATCACACCAGCAAGGGCTCGCCGGAGGACCTCAATCGGCTCGCCGCCTTCCTTGGCGCAATGGCCCAATCAAACGCCGATGAGCCACCCGAGATTGCGCCGCCGGCATCTGATCGCGCAACGGCCGCGCATCTTGGACGCCGGGTTGCGGAAGCAGCCATGCGCTGGCGGGCCGGAGTCGTTACGCCGGTCGCTGCTTGACCAAGACTTCGATCAAGGAGGCAAAGCCAATGACTGCTGCATATCCGGAAATCATTGACGTGCTCCAGCTCTACTTTGATGGCTTGCATTTCAGCGATACGTCGCGTCTTGGACGCGCGTTTCACCCGCTGGCGAATTATGTCTGCGCGGTCGAGTCGCCGCTCGTCCAACTGGGGATGGGTCAGTACTTCCCGATCGTCGACAGACGCCCGTCGCCTGCGAGCCTCGGCGAACCGCGACGGGATCGGATCGTCTCGATCGAGATGGCTGGACCCGTGACTGCCTTTGCCCGCCTCGAATGCGCGATCGGGCCGAAGCGCTTCATCGATCTGCTGACGTTGATCCGCGTCGATGAGCGCTGGCAGATCATCTCCAAGGTCTTCCACTATGACCTGCTCGACCAATCCAACTGAAAGAGGAGCCATCATGCCCTATGTGAACATCAAGGTTACGCGCGAAGGTGTGACGCCGGAACAGAAGTCCGATTTGATTCATGGCGTCACGGACCTTCTTGTGCGTGTGCTCGACAAGAACCCCGCGACAACATTCGTCATCATCGACGAAGTGGCGATGGAAGACTGGGGCATCGGCGGATTGCCGGTCGAGGAGTTTCGGCGACGAAAAGCTGCCGCAGGCTGAACCACCCTTACGCTGCAATCAAGAGTGAGCCTTTACCACGCCAATCCGGACAGCCTCGACGCTGTGAATGAGCACAAAGCATCAGTCATTCTCGCAAATCAGGCAAGCCGCCGTTGGAAAACTCAAGGTTCATGCAACATATGCCGATATCAAAGATGTCAGCGGCTTCCGCGTTGTATAAATCCGGCGCCTACGCCCCCCCCTCACCCACACTCCGCCACCAACCCGCGCATGAACACCTCGCCCGCCGCCAGCTGCGCCAGCGTGATGTATTCATCGGGCTGGTGGGCCTGGTCGATGGAGCCGGGGCCGCAGACGACGGTGGGCAGGCCGGCATTCTGGAAATGGCCGGCCTCGGTGCCATAGGGCACGGTGATGGTGGCGTTGCGGCTGGCCAGCCGCATGGCGAGGCGCTCGGCCTCCGACCCCGGATCAGGCTTCAAGCCCGGCACATCAACGCCCAGCACCGTCTCGATGGTGGATGAGGGCGCGGTGGCCTGCATGCGGGCCAGAATCTCGGCGCTCTTCTGCGCGAAGCGGCGCGGGATCTCGGTCGGATCGAGCGAGGGCAGGCCGCGAAACTCCCAGTCAAAGCTGCAGGTCTTGGCCAGGATGTTGCGCGCATTGCCGCCCTGCAGCGTGCCGACATGCACGGTCACATAAGCGGGATCGAAGCGCCCGCTCGGGTCGCCCCTTAGCATCATCTCCTGCTGGTAGTTGTCCAGCTCTGCCACCAGATGGGCGGCGGCATGAATGGCGCTTGCGCCCAGCTCCGGTTTGGAGGAATGGGCGGCCACGCCCGTCACCGTGGTGAGGAAGGTGGTGACGCCCTTGTGCGCATCGGCCACCTCCAGCATCGTCGG
>JANMMX010000356.1:0-5907 GCA_031373605.1 Allobosea sp.
TTGGGCGCCCGCATCACGCGCGCATTGATGACGGCATAGGAAATCCAGACCAGCAGCCCGATTGTCGCGCAGGCCGCACCCAGCGCAACATCGCTGGCGCGTTGCCCGCCCGGCGCATGCGAGAAGGCCGAGACATTGACCAGCGCCAGTCCCGACAGGATCAGGCCGAGCGGCAAGGCCAGCGCACGCCAGGACACGTTGCGATCCTGCCAATTGCCAATGAGCGCCAGCGCCACAGGCAAAAGCCCGATGATGAGTGGCGGCAGGGCCGCCCCGGCAAACTTCACGGCATAGGCCAGCGCCACGTAATAGGTGACATAGCCCAAAAGCCCGAGCCAGACCGCGATCCAGAATTGCTGCAGGCTCAAGCCGGTGGGGCGGAACACCGGCCACGCCATCAGAGCGACCGAGGCCAGCCCGAAGATCATGTAGCGCGCCACGGCCAGATCAAGCTCGCTGAACGGCGCAACAGCGCGCGGTGCGACAAAGGTCAACCCCCAGAGCGCACCTGTGGCCAGACCGGCAAGAATGCCGATCAGCATCGACGCACGCTTTGGCGGTCCGGCAGAGCGTTGGAGATGTTCAAGGCGCGCTCAGGCGGCAAGCAGGCCCTCGGCTTTCACCCAGTCGAGGGTTTTTGCCAGTGCCCGCTCATAGCGGTCAAACATCTCGTCGATCTCGGCCGCCGTGATGATGAGCGGCGGGCAGAATGCCACGCGATCGCCGGAAAGCGGGCGCACGATCAGCCCTTCATCCTGGGCAAAGCTGGCAGATTTGGCAGCAATGCCTTTCTTGGCGTCGAACTGAGCGCGGGACTTCTTGTCCCTGACGAACTCGATGCCGCCGATGAGGCCGACGCCTCGCGCCTCGCCGATGAGCGGATGCTCGCCCAACTGTTCGAGCCGCTTCAGGAAATGCGGCGCATGCTGCCGCACCTTGCCGATGATGTTGTCGCGCTCGTAGATTTCCAGCGTCTTCAGCGCGATGGCGCAGCCGACCGGATGGCCGGAATAGGTGTTGCCATGGCCAAACGTGCCTATCTTGCGGCTCTGGTCGACGAGGATCTCGTTGATATCGTCAGGGATGAAGATCGCGCTCAGCGGAAAATAGGCTGAGGTCAGGGCCTTGGCACAGGACAGGGTGTCGGCCTTGAAGCCATAGGTGGTGCAGCCGAACATGTTGCCGGTGCGACCAAAACCCGTGATGACCTCGTCTGAAATCAGCACGACATCATACTTGGCGAGCACGGCCTGGATCGCCTCGAAATAACCGCGAGGCGGCGTGATCGCGCCACCGGCACCCATCACCGGCTCGGCGATGAAGGCGGCCACCGTGTCCGGCCCCTCGCGCTGGATCATCTCGTCCAGTTCAGCCGCCATGCGCAGCGAGAAAGCCTCTTCCGTCTCGCCATCCAGCCCGTAACGGTAATGATGCGGGCAGGAGGTATGCAGAATGCCTGCAATCGGCAGATCGAAATCGATGTGGTTGTAGGGCAGACCCGTCAGTGAAGCGGAGGCCACGGTAACGCCGTGATAGCCCTTAAGGCGCGCGATGATCTTCTTCTTGTGCGGGCGACCCAACGCATTGTTCATATACCAGATCAGCTTGACCTGCGTGTCATTGGCGTCCGAGCCCGAGGAGCCATAGTAGATCTTGGACGTCGGGACAGGTGCGATTTCCTTCAGCTTTTCGGCAAGCTCGATTGCCGGGTCATGGCTGCGGCCCGAAAAGAGATGCGTGAAGGGCAGCTTCTTCATCTGCTCGTAGCCGGCCTCCGCCAGCTCGCGGTTGGAATAGCCCAGCGAGGTGCACCAGAGCCCGGACATGCCCTCGATATAGTCCTTGCCTGCCACATCAAAAACGCGGACGCCTTCGCCGCGTTCCAGCACCAGAGGCCCTGCGTCCCGGTGGGTGGCGAGGTTGGTATAAGGATGGACAAGCGTCTCGATGTCGCGAACGGCGAGATTGGTGAGCATGGGCGCGGTCTCCGGCAAGAAGCAGGCTGCGATTTCCACAGACTAGCGCAGTGGCAACGCAAGTTTCAGTCGTATTTCTGGCACGAACTGCGGCTTTGTGTCGTGCAGCCCATGCATGGCGCAAGACCGCCGAGGAATGGCGCCAAGTGAGCGCACAAACCTGTCGACCTATTTGTCCGTGATCGAGACGCCACTGAGTGTGAGCGGCGCTTTCACGCCTGTCAGCAACTGGTCCAGGAAGCCCATTGCCAGAGCATTTACCGCGCTGTTGACAGTGGAACTGCCAATCCCGCCGATCTGCAAGTGCCCCGCGCCCTCGATCACGGCGAGGCGCTTGTTGCCGGGCGCCAGCCCCTCGAATGCCGAGAGCCGGGCGGTATAGTCGCCGTCCACCACTGCGTCGCGCGTGCCGGTGACCATCAGCACCGGCTTGTTCACACCGTTCCACGCGCCTGGCCCATAGGTGGTGCCGACCCCCTGCGGCGACAGCGCGATGTAACCGTTGAACCGGTTGCGCCCCATGGCGCCGATCAGAGGCCGGGCGCCAGCCTCCATCATCACTGTTTGCGATCCCATGGAATGCCCGGCCAGCACCAGCAGCGGCGGGCGGCACGGCCGCAGCGCTTCAGCATAAGCCGCTTCAAGATCGGCAAAACGGGCAACATGCTTGGGCCGCTCGCGGGCGGATGTATCGACTGCCGCCAGACCGCCGCCCTGCTGGAACGCGGCGCGCAACTGGTCGCGCCCGCTTTCACGATGGCCCATGGCGAGCACCCGCCAGCCGCGGGCCGCTGCGGCGGCTGCAAGGCTGCTCAATCCGGTCTCACTGCCACCAAAACCATGAGAGATCAGAAGCGTCGGCGCGCAGGTGGATCGTGAGGCCGGCGCATAGATGCGCAGGGGGACCAGTGCGCCATCTGCACGCGTGACGCTGGCAGAGACTTGCGCCTTTGCGGGCAAGGGCAGTGCCAGAAGCATTGCGACGCTGCTGGAGATCAGCCGAAGCATCATCCGGAATTTCCTCTCACATTGGCGGGGGCGCGAAGCCGCCTGTGGCGCGTTCGATCATGGCGGCGACCGCAATCGCCGTGCGATCCTCGCCTTCGGCTGCGATGATCTGCACACCCAGCGGCAGGCCAAGCGACGAGCGCATCACAGGTGCGGACACGGCCGGCAGATCGGCGCCTGTTGCCAGTGAAGACCAGACAAGGAAGTCCATGTAGGGCCGCGTGCCGCCATCCACCTGCAGGACGCGCGCATGCACATCCGGCGCATGGTCATGCGGGATCGCCGCGACAGGGGCGGGCGGGCACAGCACCACGTCATACCGTTCGAAAAATCTTGCCCATTGCCGTTTAAGCGCCATGCGCCGCTGCTGGATCAGCTGATAGAAGCCAGGCGTCATCCGCGCGCCGCGCGCCTGCAGGGCCCGGTGCGAGAGGTCATGCGGCGAGACAGAAGCTGCCATCGCCTGCAGCTTGGCCCGCACTTTCACCGGCAGGCTGTAAGCCACAAAAGCGTGATTCAGCAGGGAGTAAATCTCGAATGCATCTTCGAACCGCAGGCCCGGACGCGCCCGCGTATCGATGATAGCGCCCTGAGCCTCCAGCAAACGGGCTGCTTCTTCGACAGCTGCGCGCACAGGTGCATCGGTGGGTGCAAATGCATCATCGGCCCAGAGCGCCACCCGCAGACCTTTTGCGTCGATGCGGCGTGGCGGCTTCAGGGCTGCGCCCGGCACGGTGATGTCGCGTCCGCCCGAGATGATTGGCAAAAGCAGATCGAGATCGGCAGCTGAACGCGCAATCGGCCCGGCCACGATAAGGTCGCCATTTCGCACCGTGCGTTTTTCCGGCGGTGGTGGAATGCAGCCCCAGGTCGAGACCTGACCCCAGCTCGGTTTGAGCCCGAAAACACCGGTGGCGTGCGCTGGCCAGCGGATCGAGCCGCCAAGGTCCGAGCCCAGCTCGAAAGCCGCCATGCCGGTTGCGACTGCCACTGCCGCGCCGCCGGACGAGCCGCCCGGCGAGCGCGTCAGATCCCACGGGTTGTTGGTCGTGCCATGCAGCGGATTGGTGCTCTGAAAATCGAAGGAGAAGAACGGCACGTTCGTCTTGCCGATGATCACGGCGCCCGCTGCCCTCAGTCGCGCAACAGCGGTGGCGTCCTCCTCCGGCAGGCGATCTTTGTAGCCCGGATTTCCGCCTGTCGAGACAAGGCCGTGCACATCGAATGCGTCCTTGATGGTGATGGGCAGGCCTTCGAGCGGGCGCGGATTGCCAGCAGCGATCCGCCGATCCGATTCGCGCACCATCGCCGAAGCCGCCTCGCGATCCTGCGCCACCACCGCGTTGAGAGACGGGTTCAGGGCGTCGATGCGTGCCAGCGCCGCATGCAGCAGTTCAGCGGCAGATATGTCACGATTGCGCAGGGCAGCAGCAGTGACATGGGCAGGCGACAGCAGATCGATCATGCCACAATTATCGCCGCTTTGGCGCCAAGTTCAACCTGTCTGCGGCGTTCAACCTGTTTGCAGTTTGCACCCTTCAGCCCCCGAGAGGCATGGCAGCGGGTTCTATTTCGGGTCGAGCGCGCGCACCTTGTCACGCCAGTCGCGCAGAATGAGGTCAAGCTGCGCAACATCCTGCGGTGCCAGCTGGCCCAGCGTCTGGTTCACATAGGCGTGCTGCAAGGCGATCCCGGCCTCGGCAAGCTTGCGCCCTTCTGCCGTCAGGTGCATCGCGTAAGAGCGTCGGTCTCCGGCAATGGCCCGGCGCTGCACGAGGCCCGCCTGCACAAGCCGGTCAACCAGCCCCGAGACGTTGCCTTTTGTGACATAGAGCCGCTCGGCCAGCTCGCTCTGGCTGATGCCTTCGCGCTCGGACAGCGTGGAGATCAGGTCAAACTGCGCCACCGAGAGCCCAAGCGTCTTCAGCTGCGCCGATGCGCCATTGGTCATGCGCTGATGCAGGCGCAGAAAGCGAAACCAGACCTTGTCGGGTTGAACATCGGCTTCGGTGCGCAGTGAACTTGTCAGGGCAGGCAAGGCATATCTCCATCTAGACTTGGCCCAGCCTAGCGTATTTGGCTGAACCGCGCGAGGGCCATGCTGCACTGCAAGATGAATGCGACTTTGGCAAGTTGACGCGGCAGGGATGTCCTCGTCTCTCGCCCTTCCCGATGCGCTTTCAGCTGGCTATGGTTCTGCCTGGAAAATCGCTGGGGCGCAGGATGCCGGGGACAAGACAATGCTTGGCTTGATGCAGGACTGGCCCTTGCTGATCCACCGGGTCATCGACCATGCCGCACTCCAGCATGGCCGGCGCGAGGTAGTCAGCCGTGGCGTCGAGGGCGACCTGCGCCGCACCACCTATGCCGACATTCGCCTGACAGCGCTGAGGATTGCCCAGCTGCTCGCCCGCGCAGGCATGAAGCCGGGAGACAGGCTGGCGACATTGGCCTGGAACACCGAGCGGCACCTCGCGCTCTGGTATGGCATCAGCGGCATTGGCGCTGTCACGCATACGGTCAATCCGCGCCTGTTCGAGGACCAGATCGTCTGGATCATCAACCACGCCGAAGACCGGATGCTGTTTCTTGACCTCACCTTCGTACCGCTGGTCGAGAAGCTGGCGGAGCGCCTGCCCACCATCGAGCGTTACATCATCCTGACGGATGCCGATCATATGCCGGAGACGTCCCTGCGCGGCGCCGTCGCCTATGAGGAGTGGCTCACGCAAGCCGATGGCGACACGGCCTGGCTGGCGGTGGACGAGAACACGGCGGCCGGGCTCTGCTACACCTCAGGCACCACCGGCAACCCCAAGGGCGTGCTCTATTCGCATCGCTCCAACGTGCTGCACGCCATGGCCTGCGTTGCGCCGGACTATCTCGGGCTGTCCTCGCGCGATGTCACCATGCCGGTCGTGCC
>JANMMX010000467.1:0-1749 GCA_031373605.1 Allobosea sp.
GCAAGGACTGGGCGATCTTCGTCCAGAATTTCGGCCAGCCCTTGCGCATCGGTCGCTATGACGGCTCGGCCACGGATGATGACAAGCGCGTGCTCTGGCAGGCCGTGAGCCAGATTGCCGGCGACTGCGCGGCCATCATCCCCAAGACGATGGAGATCACGTTCGAGGCCGTGAAGGCGGCCGACAAGTCCGGCGAGCTCTACATGCAGCGCTGTGACTGGCTGGATCGCCAGGTCTCCAAGCTGGTGCTGGGCCAGACCACCACGACGGACGCTGTCTCCGGCGGGCATGCGGTGGCGCAGGAGCACCGGCTCGTCCAGGAGGACATCGAGCGCGCCGACGCCAAGCTGATCTCGACCACGATCACCCGCCAGCTGGCGCGCCAGATCATTGCGTTCAATTTCGGGCCGCAGGATGCCTATCCGCAGATCCGGATCGGGCGGCCCGATGAATTGCCGATGGCGGATTTCGTCACCGGCTTCGATGTGTTTGCCAGGCATGGTGGCAAGGCCAAGGCCAGCGAGTTCCGCAACCGGCTGGGCTTGTCGGAGCCGAAGCCTGAAGACGAGATCATCGGCGGCGGCACGCCGACAGTTGCGCCGGTCGGGCCCGCTGGCCCAGCTCCCGTCACGAAGGCCGGCTTCGCGCAGCTGCGCCAGCTGGTCTCGCTCCACGCCTCCGAGCCGGAGCCTGAATACACCGAAGCGCTCACCGCGCGCCTGGCACAGGACGCCGCTGGCGCCATGGCCGGGATGACGGACGAGATCCGCGCGGCCTTCGACGCCGCCGATGACATGCCCGATCTGGCGCACCGCCTGGCGGCGCTGGAACTGGACAAGGAGGAGCTTGCCCAGGCGATGGCACGCGGGCTGGCACTGGCCCATCTGACCGGCCGCGCCGCCCTGCTGGGCGAGCTCGACAGCTGACGGCTGCACCATGCCGCACACCCATCACCTTCATTCGCGCGTTCAAGTGGTTTTGAAGGGGGTAGCGCGGGCGCGTGCCCTCCCGGTGCGGGCACAGGCGCAGCAGGCGGCCAGCGCCCGCCAGTGGCCGGTTTCTGCCGCACGCGTTTTCGGGCCGGATCGCTGTCATGTCTGATGGGTTGGCCAATGCCATTGCGCCTGGTCAATTGCCCTTCAGCGAGGCCATTGCCTATCTGCGCGACAAGGTGAATGTCACCTCGACCGGCTGGACGGATATCTGGCAGCGCGCCAATGCCAAGGCCTTCACGGTGGCAGGCGCCACGACGCAAGCACTCGTCAGCGACTTTCGCGAGGAGGTGGCGCGGGCGCTGGAGAGCGGCACGACCCTTCAGGATTTTCGCAAGAGCTTCGATGCCATCGTCAAGAAGCATGGCTGGGAGCATGTCGGCAAACCGGGCTGGCGCTCCCGCATCATCTTCGAGACCAATCTCGGCATGGCCTATTCGGCAGGCCGTTATGCCCAGCAGACCGAGCCCGAGACGCTGCAGGCGTATCCTTACTGGCAATATGTTCATTCGGGCGCCAGGCACCCGCGCAAGCAGCATCTGGCGTGGAACGGCACGACCTTGCGCGCCGACGACCCGTTCTGGGACTGGGCCTATCCACCCAATGGCTGGGGTTGCGGCTGCCGCGTGCGGCCCGTCTCCGAGCGCGGCATGACGCGCATGGGCAAGTCGCGGCCAGACACGGCGCCGGAGCGCATCCGGACGCGCACGGTCAGCCGTCGCACCGGCGAAGTGCTCGAGGGCAGCGAAGGCGTCGA
>JANMMX010000008.1:0-3989 GCA_031373605.1 Allobosea sp.
GGCTGGTGCCGGTAGAGAGGATTGAACTCCCGACCTTCGGTTTACAAAACCGCTGCTCTACCGCTGAGCTATACCGGCGCGCCGTCTTCCGCATCCGGCTAGCAGCAAGGCGGCGTTTGCGCAAGATTTTGCTGGTTTCGCCCCAAAGGAAAATCGGCTGGCCCTGAAACGCCGGGCCCCTGCGGGACATCTGGTCTGAAACGAAAAACCCCGCCCGGTGAGGGGCGGGGTGAGGTGGTTCACGGCAGGGTTTTGGCCCCGCCGTGTTTTGGCCTGTTTGGCCGGTCGGATCACTTGTTGTCGTAGGTGTTGATGTCGCGGTCCTTCGTCTCGACGACGAAGAGCAGGCCGATCACACAGGTCATCAGCGCGAAGCCGACGGGGTACCAGAGGCCGAAATAGATGTCGCCGCTGGAGGCCACCATCGCGAACGAGGTCGCTGGCAGCAGGCCACCGAACCAGCCATTGCCGATGTGGTAGGGCAGCGACATGGCGGTGTAGCGGATGCTGGTCGGGAAAAACTCGACCAATGCTGCCGCAATCGGGCCATAGACCGCAGTGACGTAGAGCACCATGATCGTCAGGATGGCGATCAGGGCGAGTGCCTGCGGGTTGCCCAGCGCCGAGAAGAAGCCGTCGACCTTGACCTTCGCCGGGTCATTGGCAGCCGGATAACCGGCAGTTGTGGCCTCTTTCACGATGTCGGCGGCAAAGGTCGGGCCGAAAGCGACGTCCTTGCCATTGACAGTGACCTTGACTGGCGTGCCGGCCGGCGCATCGACCTTCGAGTACTTGAAGGCCTGCTGAGACAGGACGCGGCGTGCCAGATCGCAGGGCTGGGTGAACTGGCGGATGCCGACAGGATCAAACAGCGAGCCACAGGTGGCCGGATCAGCGGTGACCACCATGTTCACGGTGCTCAGCGCCTTGTCATAGGTCGGGTTGGCATATTTCGTCAGGGCGCCAAAGAGCGGGAAATAGGTGATCGCCGCAATGAAGCAGCCGATCAGGATGACCGGCTTGCGGCCCACGCGGTCAGACAGCGAGCCGAAGAAGATGAAGCCGCCCGTGCCCAGGATGAGCGACCAGGCAATCAGCACGTTGGCTGTCAGCAGGTCGATCTTCAGGATCGTCTGGAGGAAGAACAGCGCGTAGAACTGACCTGTGTACCAGACAACGGCCTGGCCAACGACGAGGCCAAGCAGCGCGATGATAACGATCTTGGCGTTCTTCCACTGGCCGAAAGCCTCCGAAAGCGGCGCCTTGGAGTGGGTGCCCTCTTCCTTCATTTTCTGGAAGGCGGGGGACTCGTTCATCTGCAGGCGGATCCAGACCGAGATGGCCAGCAGGAAGGCTGAACCCAGGAACGGAATGCGCCAGCCACCCTTGAGGCCGAAGAACAGCTCGAGGTCCGTCTGGAAGTTCTTTTCGCCCATCTGCAGGCGCAGGCCCACGATGACGAAGAGCGACAGCAGCAGGCCAAGCGTGGCCGTGGTCTGGATCCAGGAGGTGTAGAAGCCACGGCGGCCAACCGGCGCGTGTTCGGCCACATAGACCGCGGCACCGCCATATTCGCCGCCAAGCGCCAGGCCCTGCAGCATGCGCAGTGCAATCAGCAGCACAGGCGCGATCCAGCCGATCTGGGCATAGCTGGGCAGCAGACCGACAAGGAAGGTCGACAGGCCCATGATGAGGATGGTGACGAGGAAGGTGTATTTGCGGCCGACGAGATCACCGAGACGGCCGAACACCAGCGCGCCGAACGGGCGCACGAGGAAGCCGGCGGCAAAGGCCAGCAGCGCGAAGATCGAGCGCGTGTCGACGTCAAATGCCGAGAAGAATTGCGCGCCGATGATGGCGGCCAGTGAGCCGTAAAGATAGAAATCATACCATTCGAAAATCGTTCCGAGGGAGGAGGCCAGAATGACCTTCTTCTCTGCCCCGGTCATGGGGCGCGGCTGTGTCATCGCCCCGCTCGCTGTCACCGTGCTCATGTCGCGTTTCCTGTTGTTGGGGCATGACTGGTCGTTGCGCCGCGAGCATTGAGCTGCGGGCGCGCTGGCCAAGCCTGACCTCGATGTGAAAGCCGCTTGCTGCGGCCTTGGTCCGTACGGCCCTCGCGTCCTGATGTCAGGTCGCGAGAGCTACGGGTCTGAATGCACGTGCATCACAGCCGGTGCAATCCACCTAAAAGTCGTGCGTATTTAGGATTAAGACTAAAGATTCATATGAATTTTGCCGCGACCGGCATCCGCCCACAAAGAGGCGTGATGATGGATGGTCAGGCTTGCACGGAGGCTAGAGGCGTTGCGTCACTGCATACAGCGCGACAGCGGCTGCATTCGAGACGTTCAGGCTGCGGATCTTGCCCGGCATCTCGAGGCGGGCGGTGACATCGCAGGTGTCGCGCGTGAGCTGGCGCAGGCCCTTGCCCTCAGCCCCCATCACCAGCGCGAGCGGGCGGCGCAGCGGCACGGCGGACAGTTCGGTCGCCGCGTCTGAATCAAGGCCAAGCCGCAGCACGCCGCGCTCACCCAGCTCAGCCAGCGCACGGGCAAGGTTTGTCACCGTGCAGAAGGGCACATGCTCCAGCGCGCCGGAGGCGGCCTTGGCCAGCACGCCGGTGATTTCCGGGCTGTGGCGCTGGGTGGTGATGACGGCATTCACGCCGAAGGCCGCTGCGCTGCGCAGCACGGCGCCGACATTGTGCGGGTCCGTCACCTGATCCAGCACGATGAAAAGGCCATCATCCGGCAAGTCTGAAATGTCGATGGGCACGAGCGGCTGCACCAGCAGCAGCACGCCCTGGTGCACGGCATCCGCCGTCAGCTGGCGGCCGATCTCGTCAGGCTTGACGATCACGGGCTCGAGCGGCAGCGGGCCGTCTTCCAGCAGCCGTGCCGCGCCATTCTCGGTCGCGATCAGCCGCACAAGCTTGCGGCGCGGGTTGAGCAGCGCCTCGCGTACCGAGTGGATGCCATAGAGCACGCTCAGCCCATCTGGCCGCGCGCTGCCATCATGCACCGGGCGGCCGGGCTTGGTGCCGGGTGCCTGCTTTGCCCAGGGCTTGCCATCGGGCCTCTGCCAGGATTTCTGGCCAGATGTCTGGTCTGGCTTGCGGAAGCGGCTCTTGCCGGGGCGGTCGGTGCTGTCGTTCACTGTGTGCTCGTCCTGTCGGCAGTGTGCCGCAGGGTCCGTTTGGCACACCCCGCCGCTTTTGCGAAGCACCAAGGCAGGAGCACCGCCGCAACCAGCAAGGGCTGCCCGCTGCGGCGCTCTGTCGGCAAAGCAGTTTTCTCTCGTCCATCACGCCAAAAGAGCAGGTTTCGCCCTCGGATGACGGCCAGTCACACGCGTTTTGCAGCCTTGGTCCATTTCAGGTTGACAGCCCGGCGAGGCCTCACCATAACGCGCGGGCTCCCGCCTTTACCGGCGGTGGTGAACCGAGGGCCTGTCCGGCATCGCCAGACACAACCGCGTCACCAGTGGGGGAATGTCCCGAGCGGCAAAGGGGGCGGATTGTAAATCCGCTGGCTACGCCTTCGCAGGTTCGAGTCCTGCTTCCCCCACCACTTCATTTTCGACACCGCGATGATTTCTTTCAGGTGCCTGTCGGCGTTGTCCCCGCCAACTCGACCTTTGCAAACAGCCGCACCTGCGCTATCACGCCTGCCAGATGCGGGTGTAGCTCAATGGTAGAGCAGCAGCCTTCCAAGCTGAATACCCGGGTTCGATTCCCGGTACCCGCTCCAACCTTTTTCAAGTTCTGATAAAGCCAAGTTAAATGAATGATCTTTAGTATATGAATTTGAAATCTCGTTAACGTCGCGCAGCTAGCGCCAGCCCAACCGCGCTCATATATGCTTGCGCACAGCCGGAGGTTCCTATGCTTCGTTCGATCACACACATTCGCTTTCGGTATCGCCTACAGCGTCCAGACGCGCCAGATCTTATGCTAACAGTGGGCACGCCGCTGCCTCAGTTTTTTC
>JANMMX010000018.1:0-6204 GCA_031373605.1 Allobosea sp.
AATGGTCAGTGTCGGATACTCGGCAAAGCTGCCCTGATCGACGGCCCCCTTGGTCAGGGTCAGCTGCGAGTTCAGGATCGCGCCGAGGCCAAAGCCAATGCCGCCCTCGATCTGCGCGCGGATGATGTCAGGGTTGACGGCAACGCCGCAATCGATGGCGCAGACCACGCGCTCCACCTTGATCTTGCCTGACGCATCAACCGAAACCTCGGCCACCTGCGCGACGTAGCTGGAGAAGGATTCAGCCACGGCCACGCCGCGGAAGCGTCCGGCAGGAAGGGGCTGCATCCAGCCCGCCTTCTCGGCAGCAAGCTTCAGCACAGCCGCGTGGCGTGGATGCTTGGCCAGCATGCCGAGACGATAGGCCACCGGGTCCTTGCCAGCAGCTTCCGCCAGTTCGTCAATGAAGGTTTCAACCACAAATGACGTGTGTGTCGAGCCGACCGCACGCCACCAGAGCACGGGCACGCCGGTGGTCGTGGTGGTGAGGTCCACCTTGATGTTGGGGATGTCGTAGGGGATGTTGTTGGCACCTTCGACCGATGTCGGGTCGACGCCATTGGTCACCATCATGCCCTCGAAGGGTGTGCCGGCGACGATCGACTGGCCAACGATGTGGTTTTCCCAGGCGATGATCTTGCCGCTGGCATCGAGGCCTGCCTTGACGCGATGCACATAGGCAGGGCGATAGCGGCCGCCGCGCATGTCATTGTCGCGCAGCCACTGCACCTTGACCGGGGCTTTCCAGCCGATGGCTTTTCCGATGGAAACCGCTTCCGTGATGATGTCGCCGTCCATTACCGCGCGGCGGCCAAAACCACCGCCCGTCTTCATGACATGCATCGTCACCTTGGCGGGCGCGACATCGGCAATGCTGGCAGCCAGCGCCTGATAGAGATCCGGCATCTGATGTCCGCCCCAGACCTCTAGCGTGCCATCGGCATTCTTGCGGGCCACCGCATTGAGCGGTTCCAGCGCGGCATGGGCGAGATAGGGAAACTCGAAGGTCTGCTCCATCACCCTGGCGGCAGCCGCAAAGCCCTTGACGACATCGCCTTCGCGCCGTGCATTGGCCTTGCCCGGACCTGCTGACAGCTTGCGATATTCGGCGGCCAGATCGGCGCTGGAGCGCTTCTCGGCCTTGGCATCGTCCCAGACAATGGCGCCGTCCATCGCCTCGCGGCCCTTCATGGCCGACCACATGTCACCGGCAATGACGGCCACCCCGCGCGGCACGGCGACGACATCAACCACACCCTTCACTGCCTTGGCCTTGGCCGCATCGAAGGATTTCAGCGTCGCGCCAAACAGGGGCGGGTGGACCATCACCGCCGTCAGCATGCCCGGCAGTTTCACATCGATGGTGAACATCTCCTTGCCAGTTGATTTCGCCACAGCGTCGAGGCGCGGCAGCGTCTCGTTGCCGATCATGGCCCAGTCAGCCGGGGCTTTCAGCTTCGGGTTCGAAGGCGCCGTCTGCATCGCTGCCCTGCTGGCCAATTCGCCAAAGCTTGCCGTCTTGCCATTGGCATGGCTCAGCACGCCGCGCTCGATCTTGACCTCGGAAGCGGGCACGGCCCATTCGCTGGCAGCGGCCATCACCAGCATCTCGCGCGCAGCAGCGCCAGCCTTGCGATAGCGGTCAAAAGACGATGTCACGCCAGTTGAGCCGCCCGTGCCCTGGATCACGCCGCCCCAGGCGATATTGCCATAGAGCTTGGGGTTGCCCGACGCCCCTGTCGCCCGCATCTGCGCCCAGTCAGCGCCCAGCTCTTCGGCCACCAGCGTGGCGCAGGCATGATAGATGCCCTGACCCATATCGAGATGCGCCACCAGCACCGTCACCAGATTGTCGGGCGTGATGCGCAGATAGGGCGAGAGCGTGCGGGCTGTTGTGGTGCCCTGCGCCAGCGCCGGGCCGGCACTTGAAAAGCCGACCGCGAGCCCGCCACCGATCGCGGCGGAACCCAGCAGGAAGCCGCGTCTTGTCGCTTTCGAGTGCTTTGCGTCCGAAACGGGGCTCGCTGCAGCGAGGGCATTCATGAGATGAGGCAGCATGTCTGGCTCCTTGGGTTTCGGGCCGAAATTCAACGGGGGCAGAGCGCCGGATCAGACATCCAGCAGGCGGGCAGCTTCATGGATGGCGCCGCGGATGCGCTGGTAGGTGGCGCAGCGGCACAGGTTGCCCGACATGGCCGCGTCGATATCGGCATCGCTGGGCTTGCGGTTGGTCTCCAGCAGAGCCGCTGCCGACATGATCTGGCCTGACTGGCAATAGCCGCATTGCGCGACCTCCAGCTTGATCCAGGCGGCGGTGACTGCGCCGCCGACCTTTCCTGCCAGGCCTTCGATGGTCGTGACCTTCTGGCCCGCGATGCTGGAAATCGGCGTCACGCAGGATCGCGTGGCGACGCCATCCACCAGCACCGTGCAGGCACCGCATTGCGCGGCCCCGCAGCCAAATTACGTGCCTGTCAGATCGAGATGATCGCGCAATGCCCAGAGCAGGGGCATATCGGGGTCAACATCAAGCTTGCGTGTGGTGCCGTTCAGAATGATCTCGGTCATGACAAGCGTCCCCGTCTTTTGCAGCGCAACTCAATGACCGGAGCGCGCGCTTCGATTGTGGCCTCAGTGAGATGGTTCTGGCTTTGGAACAATTCCAGTGAGGCGCCTGGCAATATTCTGGATAAGGCATACTGTCGCAGTTTTCATCTGCGCCGTGGCTCGCTGGAGTTTTGTATCCGCCAATCCGCCGGCTTGTCGAATGTCAGCCCCCAGATGCCGCGACGCGCGGTGCGCGCTTCGCGTTCTTCGCGATCATAACCGCCAAAAGCCACGGCCTGCCCGTCGCGCACCAATTGCGCGTTCAGATCGCGGTCGCCAATCCGGCAGCGTCCCAGCGCCCGCTGGTAGCGGTCGCGTCCCTCAATGGCGCAAGTCAGCGGCCCGGCTTTCAGCAAGGCGGCCAGATGGCGACGCGCATTGCGGCCGCATTGCACATCGCGCCCGTCCGGATGCCTGCAGGTCTGCTGGTATTCAGGTGCATCCAGCCCCTTCAGGCGGATTTCCTCGCCCGACAATCTGATGGAGTCGCCATCAATCGCCTCGCCAAACCCGGTGATTTCGGGTGCAGATCCCAGCTTCAGCTGCAAGACGGCGGCGCTGAGGGCCAGCAGCCCGATCAGCCCCAGGGCCACAACAAGGTCGACGCCGCGCGGCAGACGCCAACGCCCGGAAACTTTTCGGAAAGGCCCGAATCCTGAAGGTCGCATCAGGCAAGCCTTAACGATTTCCTGACAGTTTGGGAGGGCCGGAACCGCAAGGGCGCTTCCGACTGAGGTGGCTTGGCCAATATCATGGCAGACGTAACGTCAGACAGGGGATCGCGCGGGCGCCTTCAGGACCCGCAGATGCTTGCGCGCCGCAAGGTGATGTCGCGTGAGGTCAAGCAGGTCCGTGAGAAACTGACATCGTCGAACGGGCTCAACCGCGCTTTCGAGCTCGAGCTCGTTCGCATCTTCGCCGGCAAGCACCAGCATGGTGCCTGGGCCAATATTGGCCTCGCCATGGCGATTGCCATGCTGGCCAGCATCTGGACGCCCAGCTACATCGTCGGCGTCTGGCTGGCGACGGTCGTACTGACAACCTTGCCAAAAATCTTCCTGACGCGCCGCTTCCTTGCCGAGGAGCCCGAGACGGCGCAAGCAAAGCTGAACAGCTGGCGCCTCATCTTCACCACGCTCGACGTCTTGAATGGCCTGTCCTGGGCGCTGATGCTGATGCTGTTCACATCGGTCGAATCGCCAGGCAGCCGCGTTTTCGTGCTGTGCGCCCTGCTGATTTCGGGCGCGACCGCCGTCATGCTGTCGGCCACCATTCCGGCAGCTGTCTATGCCAGCCTTGCCCCGGTCGCGGTCGGCATCGGCATGTTCTTTGCCCGCAGCCGCGACATTGATGCCGCCACCATCGCCATGATGGCTGCCGCAGCACAGGTCTTCTTCGTGTATTTGGCGCACAGGCTCTATCAGAACGCGCTGGAAACACTCGAATCGCGCGCCGAGAAGGATGCGCTGATCGGCGAACTCGAGACCGCCAAGGCCAATTCCGACACTGCCCGCCGCAAGGCCGAGGATGCCAACCTCGCCAAGTCGCGCTTTCTGGCGACGATGAGCCATGAGCTGCGCACACCGCTCAATGCCATTCTGGGCTTCTCGGAGGTGATGAAGCATGAGGTCTTCGGGCCCCATGCAAGCGCTGCCTACAAGGAATACTCTGGCGACATTCACAGCTCGGGCCAGCATCTGCTCAACCTCATCAACGAGATCCTTGATCTCTCGCGCATCGAGGCGGGCAAGTACGAGCTGAACGAGGATGCCGTCAGCCTTGGGCACGTCGCCGAAGATTGCCGCCACATGCTCAACCTGCGCGCCAAGGCCAAGAGCCAGACCATCAAGGAAGCCATCGAGCCGACCTTGCCGAAGATATGGGCTGATGAACGCGCCATCCGTCAGGTGATGCTGAACATCCTGTCCAACGCAATCAAGTTCACGCCCGAGGGCGGCGAGATCATCATCAAGGTGGGCTGGACGGCCAATGGTGGCCAATATGTCTCGGTCACCGACACAGGGCCCGGCATCCCGGAAGAGGAGATCGCCACGGTGCTGCAGAGCTTCGGCCGCGGCACGCACGCGATCAAGACAGCGGAAGAAGGTTCAGGCCTCGGTCTGCCCATCGTCAAGGGTCTGGTCGACCTGCATGGCGGCGGCTTCACGCTGAAGTCCAAGCTGCGCGTCGGCACCGAAGTCACTGTGACCCTGCCGCCGGACCGGGTGATGGATACGCTGCCAGCGGTGCGCGAAACACCCGACCGGCGTCGCGCCTGAACTCAGTCCCTTTCGATGACGCAGTACTGACTGCGCCTTGCAACTCACGCCTTGTTGGCCACACCGGCCTGGCCAAAAGTTGCCATGCCATTGTGGCAGGCCGCAGCCGCCTTCACCATGGCAGCAGCGAGTGCGGCACCGGACGCCTCGCCCAGCCGCATGTCGAGCGCCAGAAGCGGCACCTTTCCGAGCCGCGCCAGCACATCTGCGTGCGCGCCTTCGGCTGACAGGTGGCCTGCCAGGCAATGATCGAGCGCGGAGGGTTCAAGCGCGTGCAGCACCGCTGCGGCTGCGGTCACCACATAGCCATCAAGAATCACCGGGATGCGCTGCAGGCGCGCGGCGATGATGGCGCCTGCGATGGCGGCAATCTCGCGCCCACCAAGGCAGCGCAGGATTTCAAGCGGATCACCAAGTGCTGCGCGATGCCGGTCCAGCGCCAGCTCCACCGCCATGCGCTTGCGCGCAAGGCCCGTGTCGTCCACGCCCGTGCCGCGCCCGCACCAGGCCTTCGCGCCACCGCCATAGAGTGCGGCATAGATGGCTGCAGCCGACGTGGTGTTGCCGATGCCCATCTCGCCGAGGCATAGGAGGTCGGCACCACCAGCCAGCGACTCCATGCCGAAGGCCATGGTTGCAACGCAGGATTTCTCGTCCATCGCCGGCTCGCGCGTGATGTCGCCGGTCGGCATGTCGAGCGCCAGATCGAACACCTTGAAACCCAGGTCGAACGCCGCGCAGATCTGGTTGATGGCGGCGCCCCCTGCCGCAAAATTCTCCAGCATCTGCTGCGTCACGGCTGGCGGATAGGCCGAGACGCCCTGGGCCGCCACGCCATGATTGGCGGCAAAGACGCAGACCAGAGGCCGGTCGACACGCGGCTGGCCCTTGCCCTGCCAGGCGGCAAGCCATTCTGCGATTTCTTCCAGCCGTCCGAGGCTGCCAGGTGGTTTGGTCAGTTCGGCGTCGCGCGTCCTGACCATGTTGGCGGCTGCCATGTCCGGCCCCGGCATCATGGCCAGCAGGTTGCGGATGTCATCAAAGGGCAGGCCGGAGGCTGAGGCTGTCATCAGGGTGCTTTGCAATGGTCGGGCGAGTTGCGCGGGTGCTAGCCTGCCATGGTCGTGAAGTCCACCGGCGGCGGTGACAAGGCTGCCAATCTCCGGCAAGAGGTGACGATGAACGACACGCCTGCCCACGAAAACATGGAAGATGATGACACCGGCCTTGCGCCCGAGGCTGTCTGGCCCGGCTTTCTCGCGGCCACGGCGCAATGCGTCCGGTTCTACTCGCGCCTGCCCATGCCGGCCATGCCGGG
>JANMMX010000042.1:0-2858 GCA_031373605.1 Allobosea sp.
GGTCTGACCTTGCCGCTCACGCTTGCCCATGGGCGCCATTTCGGCTAAGCCGCAGGCGTCCGAAGGGTTGTGATCGATCACGCGCAGGGGCTGCCGAAAGGTTGAGCCTCCTTTGCATGCTGGAAATCGACCTGCCGGGTACGGATACAGCACCTCGCGGCCCTTGCGCTTGCCTGCCAGACAGGCACCGCGGTTCTGTTCGTCCGGTCTGCAGCACAAACCAAGGCGCATGCGCTGATTGTCTGGCCCCGATGCCTCCGCCCGCGTGGCGCCGCATCTGATGGCTGACTGATCGGCACTGTCAGGAGAACATATGGCTACCGCATTCAATTACGCCCCCGCGCGCGAGGATTTCGCCTCGCTGCTGGAAGAGTCCTTCAACAACAACGAGGGCCTTGAAGGCACCGTTGTCAAAGGCATCGTTGTTGCCATCGAGAAGGACATGGCCGTCATCGACGTCGGCCTGAAGACCGAAGGCCGCGTGGCCATCAAGGAATTCAGCGGCCCCGGCCGCGATCAGCCTCTCAAGGTCGGCGACGAGGTCGAGGTGTATCTCGACCGGATCGAGAACGCGCTCGGCGAAGCCGTCATCTCGCGCGACAAGGCGCGCCGCGAGGAAAGCTGGGTCAAGCTCGAGAAGTCCTACGAGGCCAAGGAAAAGGTCATGGGGACGATCTTCAACACCGTGAAGGGCGGCTACACCGTCGATCTCGATGGCGCGACGGCCTTCCTGCCGCGCAGCCAGGTCGATATCCGCCCGATCCGCGATGTCGGCCCGCTGATGAACGCTCCCCAGCCTTTCGAGATCCTCAAGATGGATCGCCGCCGTGGCAACATCGTTGTCTCGCGCCGCACCATCCTCGAAGAGACCCGCGCCGAAGCCCGCTCCGAACTCGTGGCCTCGCTTGAAGAAGGCCAGGTCATCGATGGTGTCGTCAAGAACATCACCGAATATGGTGCCTTCGTCGATCTCGGCGGCATTGACGGCCTGCTCCATGTCACCGACATGGCCTGGCGTCGCGTCAACCATCCGTCCGAGGTGGTCACCATCGGTCAGTCGGTGCAGGTCAAGATCATCAAGATCAACCAGGACACGCACCGCATCTCGCTTGGCATCAAGCAGTTGCTGGCCGATCCATGGGAAGGCATTGCCGTCCGCTATCCGGTCGATGCCAAGCTGACGGGCCGCGTCACCAACATCACCGATTACGGCGCCTTCGTCGAAGTGGAGCCGGGCATTGAAGGCCTGATCCACGTTTCCGAAATGTCCTGGACCAAGAAGAACGTCCATCCGGGCAAGATCGTGTCCACCTCGCAGGAAGTGGAAGTCACGATCCTCGAGGTCGATCAGGTCAAGCGCCGCATCTCGCTCGGTCTCAAGCAGACTTTGCGCAATCCGTGGGAAATCTTTGCCGAAACGCATCCGGCAGGCTCGCTCATCGAGGGTGAGGTCAAGAACAAG
Source organism: Allobosea sp. (assembly GCA_031373605.1). Lineage (GTDB taxonomy): Bacteria > Pseudomonadota > Alphaproteobacteria > Rhizobiales > Beijerinckiaceae > Allobosea. The sequence continues at coordinate 1,463 of JANMMX010000042.1, forward strand.
ACCGAGTTCGGCCTGTTCCTCGGCCTGGATGGCGACATTGACGGCATGATCCACCTGTCCGATCTCGACTGGAACCGTCCGGGCGAGCAGGTCATCGAGGAATACAAGAAGGGCGACGTCCTCAAAGCCGTCGTGCTCGATGTCGATGTCGAGAAGGAGCGCATCTCGCTCGGTCTCAAGCAGGTTGGCAGCGATCCGTTCGCAGATGCCGGTGACATCAAGAAGGGCCAGGTCGTCACCTGTGAGGTGATCGAGGTCAAGGAAGGCGGCATCGACGTCAAGCTCGTCGGCACCGACATGTCCACCTTCGTCAAGCGCAACGAACTGGCCCGCGAGCGCGGCGACCAGCGCCCCGAGCGTTTCGCCGCTGGCGAAAAGGTCGATGCCCGCGTCATCCTGTTCGACAAGAAGGCCCGCAAGGTCCAGGTGTCGATCAAGGCGCTGGAAATGGCCGAGGAAAAGGAAGCCATGGACAAGTATGGCTCGTCCGACTCCGGAGCTTCGCTGGGCGACATTCTGGGCGCAGCCCTGAAGAAGTCCGCCGACAAGAAGTGATCTTTCGGTCCCTTTGACCGAAGACGGTTCTACAAGGCCCGCATGGTGCACGCCATGCGGGCCTTTTCATTTGCACTGCTGCCTGCTCTCGCCTTGCCGCAAGCGGTGGCCAGAGCTAAGTAAGTCTCACTGAACGAAAGTTGGAGGCGCGACGTCGCCCATGTCTGCTGATGCTGATCTTCTGGCGGATCGCCGCACGCTTCGCCGCCGCCTGACCTTGTGGCGCATGCTGGCGCTTGCCGGCGCTGTCGCGGCCATTGGCACGATTGGCTATGTTGCCAGCGGTGCCACCTCCCTGACCACAGGCAAGGACCATGTCGCACGCATCGAGATCAGGGGCGTCATCACGGGCGACAAGCGCACACTCGACATGATCAAGTCCGTCAAGGACGCGAAGAACGTCAGTGCCGTGCTGGTGCGCATCGAAAGCCCCGGCGGCACGGTGACGGGATCAGAAGCGCTGTATGAATCCCTGCTCGCGCTGAGTGCCTCCAAGCCGACAGTTGCCGTGATCGATGGTGCCGCAGCCTCAGGCGGCTATATTGCCGCGATGGGGACAGAACGCATCTTTGCCCGGCAGACCTCGCTGGTCGGGTCCATCGGGGTGCTGTTCCAGTATCCCAATGTCGGCAAGCTGATGGAAACGCTCGGCGTCAAGCTGGAAGAGATCAAGTCCTCGCCGCTGAAAGCCGCGCCCAACGCGTTCGAGCCTGCCTCACCCGAAGCCCGCGCGGCGCTGCAAGCTGTCGTCAATGACAATTACGACTGGTTCAAGCGCATGGTCCGCGACCGTCGCCGCATGAATGACGCCGAATTGGCCGCGGTCGCCGATGGCAAGGTG
>JANMMX010000144.1:0-5504 GCA_031373605.1 Allobosea sp.
CGCTGGCAGCGCTCCAGCCGATGCGCGACTCGCTGCCACCCTCGACCATGACCCTGCTGGGCATTGGCGGCGCCTTTTATGCCACCGGCGTGATCTTCTATCTCTGGAAGAACCTGAAATTCCAGAACGCCATCTGGCACGCCTTCGTCGTCATCGCCGCTGGCTGCCACTTTGCGGCGATCACGCATGCGATGGTGGGGGTGGCGTGAAAGCTGCCGGTCGGGAAATGGCTGTCTCAGGCTTTTCCTGAAGTTGTCTTGGGCTTCCCAATTCCGTCATCAGCCGCCAGGGAGCGGAATGCCTCTGCATCTCCGTAGTCGATGAAACGACGATAGTGATCATGGGTGCCGATCACGCGGCGCGCATGCTTTATCGGACACCAGTATTGCTCAGTTCGGGCGACGATCTCGCGGGCATAAGCCATCAAGCCGTTGCCATAGGAGCAATAGGCGCAATTGAATTTTTCGATGAGATTGAGATAGGCAAGATGGCGGCGATCAAACACGAAATAGTTCCGGCGGCGGACTTTTTCGATGCCGTAAACCGGAAAGCAGATGAGCTGATAGAGGCTCACAGACAGATCCAGCAGCACAAGAGGCACGATCAGCGCGTAGATCACAGGCGCCGTCAGAATGGTCAGGATGCGCGCACGGCGAATGTAAGTCAGGAATCCGGTTTTTAACTGCCTGTGGCGGCGCAGAATTTCTTCTTCAAAAGCGATCTTGCCGTTTTCGAGCCCGATACCCAGCTCTGCCCGCTGCTTGGCCAACGCTGCCTCAAACTCCAGTTCAAGTTTCCCAATCTGGTCGAGCAAGCCTGATATCTGCTCATTCATCACTGCGTCACCTCATTTTGGGTTGGGGCAACTGTAGATCAGCAGGTTCTGGATTGCGCGGTTAAACTCTTTGGAGAGAAAAAGCCCCGAAGGGGCATCACCCGGCCTTGTCGAGCCCATAGAGCGAATGCAGCGTGCGCACGGCCAACTCCGTGTAGGCTGCGTCGATCAGCACCGAGAACTTGATCTCCGAGGTCGTGATGGCGCGGATGTTGATGCCTTTTTCGGCCAGCGCCTGAAAGGCTTTGGCAGCAACACCGGCATGGCTGCGCATGCCGACGCCGATGGCCGAAATCTTGACGACATCGGTCGTGCCCTGCAGCGCCTGATAGGCGATCTTGCCATGGCCGTTTTCGAGAATGGCGCGCGAGCGCTCGAAATCGGCGGTAGGCACCGTGAAGGTGATGTCGGTCGTCGCCTGATCGTCGGAGACGACCTGGATAATCATGTCGACATTGATGTTGGCGGCAGCAAGCGGCCCGAAAATGGCCGCCGCCACGCCGGGCTGGTCCGCCACACGGCGGAGCGTGATCTGGGCTTCATCGCGCGAAAAGGCGATGCCGGTGACAATGGGCTGTTCCACGATGTCGTCCTCGTCGCAAATCAGGGTGCCGGGATTGGGATTGGCGGGATCGTCGAAAGACGAGCGCACATAGGTCGGAATACGATGCACCATCGCGATCTCGACCGAGCGGACCTGCAGGACCTTGGACCCCAGCGAGGCCATTTCCAGCATTTCCTCGAAGGACACCTTGTCCATGCGCCGCGCCTTGGGCACGATGCGCGGATCGGTGGTGTAGACGCCGTCCACATCGGTGTAGATGTCGCAGCGATCCGCCTTGAGGCCAGCCGCCAGCGCCACCGCGCTCGTGTCCGACCCGCCACGGCCCAGCGTCACGATGCGGTTTGTCTCCTTGTGCACGCCCTGAAAACCGGAGCAGACGGCAATCTGCCGTCCATTGGCAAAGCCTGCGATGATGTTGGTGCCATCGACATCCTCGATGCGGGCCGAGCCATGCGCATCCGAGCCATAAAGCGGAACCTGCCAGCCTTGCCAGGAACGCGCCGGCAGGCCGATCTCCTTCAGCACCATGGCGAGCAAGCCAGACGTGACCTGTTCGCCCGACGCGACCACCACGTCATATTCGGCCTGATCGAACAGCGGTGAGGCGTCCTTGCACCAGCCAACCAGTTCATTGGTCTTGCCCGACATGGCAGAGACGACGACAGCCACCTCATGGCCTGCGTCGAACTCGCGCTTGACGTGCTGCGCGACATTCCTGATGCGCTCGACCGTGGCGACTGAGGTGCCGCCGAATTTCATCACCAAACGGGCCATAACCTGATCGTCCAAACCTTCTGCAGCCAATGCGCTCAGGCAACATGTCAATCTGCCGCCTCGCGCTTGGCACGAGGCGGGTGTAGATGACGGGCTGGGCTGGCGCTGTCAACGCGGCTTTGCCCACCGCACAGGCACAAAGGCAGGATTCCGATGACGAGCAACGACAAGGCCGCCAGCATCGACCCTGCCGAGGTCGCCCGTTTCGAGGCCATCGCCAAGACCTGGTGGGACACAACCGGGCCCATGGCCGTGCTGCACAAGTTCAACCCCGTGCGGCTGGCCTATATCCGCGACAAGGCCTGCGCACGCTTTGGGCGTGACCCGAAATCCATGCAGCAGCTGGAAGGGCTGACACTGGTCGATATCGGCTGCGGCGGCGGCGTGCTGTCGGAACCGCTCGCCCGGCTAGGCGCAACCGTCACCGGGCTTGACCCCGCACCAACCAACATCGCAGTGGCCGCCTTGCATGCGAGCAAGGGCAATGTGCCCGTGACCTATCTCAACAGCACCATCGAGGAGGTGGTGGCTTCAGGCGCGCGCTTCGACATTGTGCTGGCCATGGAGGTGGTGGAGCATGTGACGGACCCGGCCACCTTCACGGCATCTGTCTGCACTGCGCTCAAACCCGGCGGGCTTCTGGTGATGGCCACGCTGAATCGTACGCTGAAATCCTGGGCGCTGGCGATTGTCGGCGCGGAATATGTGCTGCGCTGGCTGCCGCGCGGCACGCATGACTGGCAAAAATTCGTGACACCTGACGAGTTGGCCGATGCCATCGAGGCGGCACATGTCGAGGTCATCGACCGCGCGGGCGTCGTCTACAATCCGCTGGCAGACCGCTGGTCACTCTCGGGCGACACGGACGTGAACTATATGATCGCCGGCCACAAGGGCTGAGCATTCAGCCTCCGACGTCTCAGTTGCGCTCGTCTGGCAGCACCGGCAGCGCGTGAAATTCCACGCCCTCCTCGCGCAGCATCTGCACATCGTCGGCTGAGGCCTCGCCATAGATCGAGCGATGCGGCACCTCACCGAGATGGATTTTCAATGCCTCATCGGCAAAGCCCTTGCCGACATTGTCAGCACTTTCAGCCACCTTGGCGCGGATCGCCTTGATGGCAGCCCGCAGCTCCCGTTCCTGATCGGAAATCAGCGCAACAGGTTCTGCAGCTGTTGCCGCGACTGGCACTGCAGAGGCCTCCGCAGCGCGCTGATCGAGGCGCTGACCTCGCCCGCGATCTGTCCGCTTGATGCGCGGCGCCATGATCGCTTTCTCGACATGCACGGAGTTGCAGATGGGGCAGGCCACCAGTCCGCGCTTCACCTGGCCATCGAAGGACGCCATGTCGCGAAACCAGCTTTCGAAGGCATGGCCCGCATCGCAACGCAGCATGTAGCGAATCATGCCAGTCTCAACCCGCCGCCGCGCTGCGGGCGCGGGACAGTGTGCTGCCTGCAATCTTCACCTCGAAAGGCCGCGTGTGCTGCAGCGTCGGAATGCGCCCGCGCGCATCCGCCACAAGGGCCGTGTCGATCTGCGCCAGAACAACACCAGGCTTGTCGCCGGCATCGGCCAGAACGCGGCCCCACGGGTCGATGATGACCGAGTGGCCATAGGTCTCGCGGCCATCCTCGTGCAGGCCAGCCTGCGCGGCCGACATCATGAAGGAGCCGGTCTCGATGGCGCGAGCCCGCTGCATGATGTGCCAATGCGCCTCGCCCGTCTGTTTGGTGAAACAGGCAGGCGCACTCAGCATGAAGGCACCAGCCTCGGCCTCTGCGCGGTAGAGATAGGGAAAGCGCACATCATAGCAGATCGACAGGCCCAGCAGCCCGAAGGGTGTCTCGACCAGCTGCGCCACATCCCCGCCCGTATAGGTGGCGGACTCGCGCCACTTCTCGCCATTGGGCAGATCGACATCAAACAGGTGAATCTTGTCATAGCGTGCCGCAATCGCGCCTTCAGGGTCGATGACATAGGCCCGGTTGGCGATTTTCTCGCCAACGGCCACCGAAATCGAACCGACATGCAGCCAGAGCTTGCGCTCACGGGCCACGTCGCGCAGCCCGGCCAGCACCTGGTGCTGCTCTTCCGGCTCGCAGATGGCGCGGTGGCGCTTGGTGTCGCGCTCGACCAGACCCGTCATTTCCGGCGTTTGCACCAGAACAGCGCCTTGCGATGCCGCCTCACGGATCATGGCGATCGCATCATCACGGTTGCGCAGCGGATCGCGCGTCGAGCACATCTGCACGCAGGCGGCGGTAAAAGTGGTGACTGACATCACGATCTCCTTGTTCGGGCAGCAGGTTTTCAGGCAGCGATCAGCGGATCAAGCCCGCCCTTGGCATCCAGCGCATAGAGATCATCGCAGCCGCCGACATGGCGACCATTGATGAAAATCTGCGGCACGGTCGTGCTGCCATTGGCCTTGGCAATCATGGTCCGGCGCAGTTCTGGCTTGCCATCAATGCCGATTTCTTCAAACGCCGCGCCCTTTTTCTGCAACAGCTCCTTTGCCGCCGAGCAGTAGGGGCACCAGTTCTTCGTGTAGATCGTGATCGTGGCCATCAGCCTGGCTCCTGAATGTTCAGTCCTTCATCTAGTGCCTCATGACAGTTTCGTCACGGGGCCAGCCTTCATGTCGCCCATGCGATCTCAGCTGCCCTGCACAACACGGGCAAAAGTCAGCAGATCGACCTGGCTCGCGCCTGCCCGCAGCAGCGCGCGCGCCGAGGCATTGGCGGTTGCGCCGGTCGTCAGCACGTCATCGACCAGCACGATGCGCTTGCCTTCGAGTTGCGGTTTGACCGAGGGCGGCACCTTGAACGCGCCTTGCAGGTTTTCCCCGCGTTGCGCTTTTGTCAGCCCCACCTGAGGCTTCGTGCGCTTGACGCGGGCCAGAACGTTGAGCGCCAGCGGCACACCCTGATGGCGCGTGATGGCCTGTGCCAGCAATGCTGCCTGGTTGAATCGCCGCGTCCAGAGCCGGAACCGGTGCAGCGGCACGGGCACGATCATGTCCGCTTCGGCCAGAAGCTCTGAGCCCGCATGCGCCATCATCCGGCCCATGCTCAGCGCGAGATCGGCCCTGTCGCCATATTTCAGGCGCTGCACGAGCTCTCGCGCTGTCTCGTCATAGCGGCAGACCGCCCGTGCGCGCTCGAACACAGGTGGGTCGGCCATGGCGGCAGGCGAAATCAGCGGACCACCAAGATCGACATCGAATGGCGTGCCCAGCCGCTCGCAATAGGGTCGCTCAATGAAGCCCATCCCGCGCCAGCAGGCCGGGCACAAAGCCTGGGCATCGCCCGTGGCTGCCGCGCAGG
>JANMMX010000151.1:0-4754 GCA_031373605.1 Allobosea sp.
CCTCAGCCGAGCCGCGCCTATGCCGGGATCGAGATCGATGTGCTGGCCGGTTTTGGTGCAACAGCCGCGCAGGTTCCGGCGCCGCTGTTGCAGGCGATCAGGATGCTGGTGGCACGCTGGTTCGAGCAGCGCGGCGATGTCGTGGCGCGTGATGCCGAGGCCCTGCCGCCAGCCATTGCCGCGCTGGTGCAGCCCTGGCGAAAAGTGAGGCTCTGACGATGGCGGGCGAGGTTCATGTTCCAGGCCGCCAGCCGCAAGGCATCGGCCGCCAGCGCCAGCGGATGACGCTGGAAGCGCCTGCGATGACCGCCGATGGTGCAGGCGGATCGCAAACCAGCTGGGTTGTGCTCGCCAGTTTCTGGGCCAGCCTCGAATGGCTGGCTGGCGAGGAGCGCGACAGGGCAGGGCGGCCCGAGCAATCAACCACGCACCGGGTGACGCTGCGCTGGCGCGCGGGGCTTGATGCTGGTCAACGGCTCCGGCTTGGCACCCGCATTTTCGACATTCGCGCGGTCGGGGACCCTGACGGGGGCCGCCGCGTTCTTGTCTGTCTCGTGCAGGAGGTGAAGCCATGAGCGGCCCTGTTCTTGCGCTCAGGCGCGCCATCCACGCCCGGCTTGTCGCGGATGCCGCACTTGTTGCGCTGCTCGGTGGGGCTCATGTCTACGAAGAAGCACCGCGCGCGGCGCACGGGGTCTACGCGCTGTATGGCGACGTGAAGGCCGAGGACTGGTCGACCAGTTCGGACCGAGGCTGTGAGCAGCGGTTCGAGATCGTCGTCTGGGCAGCGGAAACCACCAGCGCGAGCGCCATGCTCGAAGCAGCGGACCGCATCTGCGACCTGCTGCACGAGGCCGCGCTCACATTGGCCGGCCATCGTCTTGTCAACCTGCGCCACGTCGCATGCGCCGTCGAGCGCGATGCGAAGACAGGCCTGCCGCGCACCACACTGAGCTTCCGCGCCACCACGGAAGCGCTCTGACACTTCCCGCTGTCAGCAGCTCGCTGCATGCACACCCCTCCTGAAAGGACAATCGAATGCCCGCCCAGAAAGGCAAGGACCTGCTGCTCAAGGTCATGGACAATACATCCGTTTTCGTTACCGTCGCGGGCTTGCGTGCTCGCCAGATCGCGCTCAATGCCGAGAGCGTCGATGTCACCCATGCTGAATCCGCCGGGCGCTGGCGCGAGTTGCTGGCGGGTGCCGGTGTGCGCCGGGCCAGCATCAGCGGTGCCGGTGTTTTCAAGGATGAGGCCTCGGACGCGCTGGTGCGCCAGACCTTCTTCGATGGCACGATCCGCACCTGGCAGATCACCGTGCCGGATTTCGGCCGGATCGAAGGCGCGTTCCAGATCTCGACACTGGAATATCGCGGCGACCACGCCAACGAGGTCACCTTCGATCTCTCGCTGGATTCTGCCGGTGCCATTACCTTCACCGCGATCTGAGGAGGCAGTCATGGTCAATCCGAGACGTGGCGAGACCGGCATCGCGATTGCCGGAACCATCATGCCGATGCGCCTTACGCTTGGCGCGCTGGCTGAACTGGAGGCGGCTTTCGCCGTCGACAGCTTGCCGGAACTGGGTGAGCGTTTCGCGCGCGGCAAGCTTTCGGCGCAGGATGTCACGCGCATCCTGGCGGCGGGCTTGCGCGGCGCCGGTCAGCCACTCAGCAACGCCGAGGTGGCAGGGTTGGCATTCGATGACGGCTTGTCGGGCGCGATCCAGGCTGCGATCCGGCTGCTGGAAGTGACGTTCGCGCCGAGCGCCGATCTGATGCCGGGGAAGGTGGATGGCAAGCGCCCTCCGGTGCCGCAGCAGGCGTGAGGCCTGAGGCGGCGCAACCTTTCCCGTGGGACGACGTGCTGGCATTTGCACTCGGCGTCTTGCGCTGGCCGCCAGAGGTCATGTGGGCGGCGACCCCGCGCGAGATCACGGCTGCGGCTGCTGCTTTGGCTCCGCATCGCGCGCCGCAAGCGCTCGATGGCGAAAGCCTCAACGCGTTGATGCGGCTTTATCCTGACAGCACCCAACCAGGTAGCGGGGACGAGAAAGTGCCCGGCTACTCGACATAGCGAACCTTGACCGGCTGGCCCACGGATTTCCAGCCCTGCTGGCGCATGCAGGACATCAGACCGGACGCATGCCGGGTGATCTGAAGCAGGGCGTTCGGTTGCAGGCGCGTGGCGCGTGTGGCGGCCCCGTTGCAGACCTTGAACGCCTCGTCCTCGTCGGTCGCGTCGGCCCGGAGCCGCTCCCATTTCCAGTCATAGCTGGCGACGGGGGTTGCAGTCCTGCACCCGGCGCCGAGCGCAGCAAGCGCAACAACAGTGAAAACCATCACCCGCATGAACGACCCCGGAGCAAGAGAACATGATCTCTGACGAGACAGACGCAAGTACGAGCGTTGCAGATTTCGAGGCCATCAGCAAATCGCTTGAAGGCATCGCCAAGACATCGAAACTGGTGGGTCGGTCCATCACCAGTGCCTTTGCCGACGGCGTCATTTCCGGAAAACGCTTTCAGGATGTGGTGCGCAGCGTCGGCTTGTCGCTCAGTTCCAGCCTGCTGAAATCGGCACTGAAGCCGCTGGAAACCGGCCTGAGCAGCCTGTTCAACACCGGCTTCCAGCAGCTCTTCAGCGGCTTTGGCGGGTTGGGCTCGGTGGCGGCGCAGGCCAATGGCGGCGTGGTGTCGCAAGGCGGGATCCAGCCCTTCGCCAATGGCGGCGTGATTTCAGCGCCGGCCTATTTCCCGCTGGGTCGAGGGCTTGGCCTGATGGGCGAGCGCGGTGCCGAAGCGATCCTGCCGCTGGCGCGCGGCGCCGACGGCAAGCTGGGCGTGCGCGCAGGCGAGGGCGGGCGCAACCCGACGCAGGTCTCGGTGCAGGTGGTCACGCGTGATGCGGACAGTTTCAGGGGCTCTGAGGCGCAGGTCTCCGCCGCCATCGCGCGGGCTGTGGCACGCGGCCAGCGCGCGCTTTGATCGCAAGCTCAGCCAGACAGGAGAACTGCCCATGCCGGATTTTCACGAGTTGCGGTTTCCGCTGGACGTCGCGCGCGGTGCCAGAGGCGGGCCGGAGCGGCGCACCGACATCGTCACGCTGGCCTCTGGCCGCGAGCATCGCAACGCCCGCTGGTCGCAATCACGCCGCCGCTACGATGCGGGCTATGGCATCAAGACGCTCGATGCACTCTCGCTGGTGATTGCCTTTTTCGAGGAGCGACGCGGGCGGCTTTACGGGTTTCGCTGGCGCGACCGGGCGGATTTCAAAAGCTGCCTGCCTTCGGCGTTGCCTGCAGCAGTCGATCAGTTGATCGGCACGGGCGATGGCAGCAATCGCAACTTCCAGCTCAGCAAGACCTATGGCAGCGCGCACGCGCCCTACATGCGCATCATTGCAAAGCCTGTGGGCGGCAGCGTTCTCATCGCGGTCAACGGCGTCGCCAAGCAGGAGACGACGCATTTCAGCTGCGATGTCTCGACCGGCGCCATCACCTTCAACAGCGGCCAGGCGCCGCCATCGGGCGCATCGGTGACAGCCGGCTTCGTCTTCGATGTGCCGGTGCGCTTCGATACGGACGCGCTCGAGATTGATCTCGCGGCTTTCGAGGCTGGCGAGATTCCGAAAATTCCCCTCGTTGAAATCATCCCCTGAGGCTGCCATGCGCGATCTGCCCCCCGACCTTGCCGCGCATCTGGCGGCTGAGGCAACGACCCTTTGCCGCTGCTGGGCGCTGACACGCCGCGACGGCCTGACCCTCGGCTTCACCGATCATGACCGCGACCTGAGCTTCGACGGCATTCTGTTTCAGGCCCGCACCGGCGTTGAGGCGGCGGACGCCAGCGCCGAGCTTGGCTTCGCTGTCAGCGGCGGCGACATCTCCGGCGCGCTGACCTCGGAAGGGCTTGGCGAGGATGATCTTGCCAAGGGCCTGTTCGACGATGCGACCGTGCGCGTCTGGCTGGTGAACTGGCAGGATCTGGCACAGCGCGTCGTGCTGGAAGCCGGTGTGATCGGCGAGGTGCGGCGCACTGATACCAGCTTCGTCGCAGAGCTGCGCGGCATGGCCAAGGGCTTCGATGAGGAGCGCGGGCGCATCTATTCCAGCCTGTGCAGTGCCGATCTCGGCGATGCGCGCTGCGGCTTCCCGGTGACACCCTCTGTCGCCAGCATCGCGACAACCGATGGCCGGATCGGCTTCACATGCCCGGCGCTCGCAGCAGCTGCGGAGGGCACCTTCACCGGCGGGCGTGTCACCTTCACCTCCGGTGCGAGCCTCGGCTTTGCCAGCGAGGTGCGCCAACATTCAAGTGCTGGCGGGCAGGTGACGATCCTGCTCTGGCAGGCAGCGCCCAAGCAGCTGCAACCCGGTGACACGTTCAGCCTGACGCCGGGCTGCGACAAGCGCTTTGCGACCTGCGTGAACACATTCGGCAATGGCCTGAATTTTCGCGGCTTCCCGCACATGCCGGGCAATGACTTCGTGCTGGCCGGTGTGCGCGCGGGCGATGCGGCGCTCGATGGCGGGAGCCTGTTTCGATGATGCGGCGAGTGGAAACACCTGACGCGATCATGGCAGCGGCACGCGACTGGATAGGCACGCCCTATCTGCATCAGGCTTCGCTCAAGGGTGTGGGCTGCGATTGCCTGGGCCTCGTGCGCGGCGTCTGGCGCGATGTGCTGGGCGAAGAGCCGCAGGACGTGCCGCCTTATACCGCTGACTGGGCCGAGGCTTCAGGGCGCGAGACG
>JANMMX010000156.1:0-4167 GCA_031373605.1 Allobosea sp.
CGCCAGGCGCTCTCCATGGCCATCAACCGCAATGCGATTGTTGACCGCATCATGGAGAAGGAAGCGATTCCTGCAGCACAGCTTCTGCCGGAATCCTTCTTTGGCACCTCCAAGAAGCTGAAGCCGGTCGCCTTCAATCTCGACGGAGCCAAGAAGCTTCTGGCAGATGCAGGCTATCCCAATGGCTTCAAGCTGAAGATCCATGGCCCCAATGGCCGGTATCTGAACGACACCAAGATCATCGAGGCCGTGGCGCAGATGTTCTCGCGTCTGGGCATCGACACCGAGGTCGAGACATTGCCGCCTGCGAACTTCTTCTCGCGCGCCTCGCAGGGTGCACCGGGCAACCTGCCGGAGTTCTCGATGATCCTTGTTGGCTGGTCCGCCGGCACAGGTGAATCCTCGGATTCGCTGAAGGCCTTGCTGGCCACCTTCAACCGCGACAAGGGCATGGGCGCCACCAACCGGGGCCGCTATTCCAACCCGGCCATGGACGCCAAGCTGGAAGAGGGCATGCGCACCGTCGACAATGACAAGCGCGCCGTGCTTTTTGCCGAAGCCGTCGAGATTGCGATGAATGATGTCGGCTTGATCCCGACGCACTACCAGCTCAACACCTGGGCGACACGCAAGGGCGTCAACTACGAGGCGCGCTCGGACGAGTACACGCTGGCCACCAGCACCAGCCGCTGATGCTGCAACAACGGCCCACCTGCACACTTCACTTTGTGCAGGTGGGCCAGTTCCTATGCAGGCTTGGGTAACTGGTGCGCATGGTGCCCGGTTCCGGCCCAGACAGAAAGAATTGAGCGATGTTTGCTTTTGTCCTGCGCCGTCTGGCGCAAGCCTTCATCGTGATTTTCGCGATGCTCGTCATCGTCTTCTTTGGCGTGAATGTCGTTGGCGATCCGATCTGGATGCTGGTTTCGCCTGACATGACGCAGGAACAGATCGCCGAAACCGCGCGCAATCTCGGGCTGGACCGACCGATCTACGAACAGTTCTTCATCTTCCTGAAGAACGCGATGCAGGGCGACCTCGGGCGCTCCTTCGTGCATGGCGAATCCGCCATCAAGCTCATCCTGTCGCGCATGCCGGCCACGCTGGAGCTGGCCTTTGTCGCGCTGTTCATGGCGATCCTGATCGGCCTGCCGCTTGGTCTTTATGCCGGACTGAAACCCGACACGCGCCTGTCGCGCGGCATCATGGCGGTGTCGATCCTCGGCTTCTCTCTGCCGACCTTCTGGGTCGGGTTGATGCTGATCCTGGCCTTCGCCGTATCGCTCGGCTGGTTCCCGGCGACGGGACAAGGCCCGACCACCAAGTTTCTCGGCATCGAAACCTCGCTCCATACATTGAAGGGCTGGCAACATGTGGCCCTGCCCGCGCTGAACCTGTCACTGCTGAAAATCAGCCTTGTCATCCGTCTGGCCCGCGCCGGTGCGCGCGAGGCGGCATTGATGGACTACGTGAAGTTCGCCCGCGCGAAGGGGCTTTCGCAGAAGCGGATTGTCGGCGTGCACATTCTCAAGAACATCATGATCCCGATTGTCACCGTGCTCGGGCTGGAATTCGGCTCGCTGGTTGCCTTTTCGGTGGTGACCGAAACCATCTTCGCCTGGCCCGGCATGGGCAAGCTCCTGCTGGAAGCCATCACCCGTCTGGATCGTCCGGTGATCGTGGCTTACGTCATGGTGGTGGTGGTGCTGTTCGTGACCATCAACCTCCTGGTTGATCTGGTCTATTCCGCGCTTGATCCGCGTGTTCGCCTGACGGAGGCCAAGGCATGACCAAGACCACAGCAGCTTTTTGCCATCACCAACGCCGTCTTTGCGAGGAGCGCAGCGACTCAGGCATCCAGAGGCACCGCGCCCGGCTGCTGGATTGCTTCGCCGCGCTCGCAATGACGGTACTTGTTCTTGGAGCAGGTTCGGTCGACGCCCAAACCCTCCGGGTTGGCGTTGCTGCCGAACCCACCTCGCTCGATCCGCAGTTCCACAACCTTGCCACCAATACGCAGGTGTCCTGGCACATCTTCGATCCGCTGGTGCTGCGCGACGAGAAGCAGCAGCTCAAGCCCGGCCTCGCCGAAAGCTGGCGCGTGATCGATCCCACGACGTGGGAGATCAAGCTGCGCAAGGGCGTGAAGTTCCATGATGGGTCCGAATTCACGGTCGAGGATGTGTTCGCCACTTTCCACCGCGCGCCGCTGGTGCCGCGCAGCCCGTCGAGTTTTGCCGCTTACGTTCGTGGCAAGACCTTCGAGAAGGTGGATGACCACACCTTTCTGGTGAAGACGCCGGTGCCTGCACCGCTGACGCTGAATGATTTCACCACGCTGCCGATCATCTCGCGCAACGCGAAGGAAGCCTCCACCGAGGACTTCAACGCCCGCCGGGCCACCAATGGCACAGGCCCGTTCCGCGTGACGGATTATGTCTCGGGTGACCGCGTGGAACTGGCCCGCAACGACAGCTACTGGGGCCAGAAATCGCCCTGGGAGAAGGTGACGCTGAAGGTCATCCGCTCGGAACCCAGCCGCGTGGCGGCGCTTCTCTCGGGCGATGTCGATGTCATCGATGCCGTGCCCACGACAGATGTGCCGCGCCTGAAGACAGCGCCCGGCATTGGGCTGTTCCAGACCACCGGCAGCCGCGTGATCTATCTGCGAATGGAGCACTTCCGCGACACGGCCCCCTTCACCAGCGCCAAGGATGGTTCGCCGATCCAGAATCCGTTCAAGGACCAGCGCGTCAGGCTGGCCATGGCGAAAGCCATCAACCGGCAGGCCATTGTCGACCGCGTGATGGATGGTGCCGCCGTACCTGCCGGCCAGTTCGTGCCGGATTTCATCTTTGGCGCCAGTCCCAGGCTGAAGGCTCTGGATTTTGATCTGGCCGGCGCGCGCAAGCTTCTGGCTGATGCAGGTTTCCCGAATGGCTTCAAGATGACGATCCACGGCCCCAACGGCCGTTATGTCAACGACACCAAGGTGATCGAGGCCATCGCCCAGATGTGGAACCGTGCGGGCATCGAGACCGCTGTCGAGACGCTGCCGCCCGGCCCCTTCTTCAGCCGCGCTGCACGCGGGCCGGATGGCTGGCCCGAGTTCGGCATGGTGCTGACCGGCTGGGGCTCCTCCACCGGCGAGGGCTCGGACCCTGTGCGCAACATCATCGCAAGCTTTGATGACAAGGCAGGCTTCGGTGCCGCCAACCGCGCACGTTATTCCAACACCAAGGTCGATGCCCTGCTCAAGGAGGCCATTGCCACGATTGATGACACCAAGCGTGCCGGCCTGATCGCACAATCGGTCGAAGTTGGCATCGGCGAGGATGTCGGAGTCATCCCGGTGCATTTCCAGGTGAACATCTGGGCGGCCCGCAAGGGCATCACAGTGACGCCGCGCGTCGATGAATACACGCTCGTGATGGGCATGAAGCCCTGATCGGCCTGCCATGAACCTCACGCCAGCCAGAATGAGGATGCCACATTGACTGACACTACGCTCAAGTCAGCGCTTGCGCCTGAGGTGCCAGCGCCCCTTCTCAAGGAGGAGACGCCGTTCCAGCGTTTCGTCAGCGCCTTTCTCGATGACAAGGTCGCGGTATTCGGGCTGGTCACTTTCGCCATCATTGTGGCACTGGCGGTGCTGGCACCCCTGATTGCGCCGCAAAACCCCTATGACCTGCGCGCCGTCGACCTGATGGACTCCAAGCAGCCGCCGGGCGAGCTGGCCACCGAAGGCTTTCGCATGTGGCTGGGCTCGGATGGTGTCGGGCGCGATCTGCTCTCGGGCATCCTTTATGGGCTGCGCATCTCGCTCATGGTCGGTGCCTTGTCCGGCATCATCGCAGCCAGCGTCGGCATGACGGTTGGTCTGATTGCAGCCTATGCCGGCGGGCGCGTCGAGAACATCATCATGCGCATTGTCGATTTGCAGCTGTCGCTACCCTCGATCCTTGTGGCGCTCATTCTGGTGGCCGGTCTCGGCAAGGGCGTCGACAAGATCATCATCGCGCTCGTCATCGTGCAATGGGCCTATTATGCCCGCACCGTGCGCGGCTCGGCGCTGGTCGAGCGGCGCAAGGAATATGTCGAGGCGGCGCAATCGCTGGGTCTCAGCCATGCGCGCACGGTGTTTCGCCATATCCTGCCCAATTGCCT
>JANMMX010000232.1:0-2303 GCA_031373605.1 Allobosea sp.
CTTATTGGACGGGCCGTGACTGGCGCGGTCGCCGCCGCATTGGCTATTTTGCCAACCGGCTCTATCGCCATGGCCTGCTCGGCTTCTTCATTGGTGCAGGCCATTTGCTGGCCAGGTTCTACCGCGTGAAGCTGGACGTGATGCTGGGCGCGGCCAGTCTCGCAGAACAGCGCGCGCTCTTTGACGCGCATCTGGCGCCTGTGTTCAGCAAGCCGTCAGTCAAATGGCTGGCCAAGCGCCCGTCAGCCCTCTTCGGCCTCGGCATTCCGCCCGCACAATATGATTCGCTGCTGACTTCGGCGCGCAATGGCGAAGGCATGGAAGGCGTGCTGCGTGACCGGCTGGAGCGGCTGGCCTGCGACTTTCCAATCGGCGAGAACTACTTCGCCTGGCAGGCCTTTGGCCGCGCCTATGGCAAACGCAAGGAAGCGCCGCTGCCGCCCTACCTCCAGGAAGCGAATTTCGATGTGGTGCGGGCCAATGCCGACCGCGTCACCGTGCGCCACGTCAACTTCATCGAGCATCTGGCGCAGCAGCCTGATGCCTCGCTCGATGCCTATGTGCTGCTCGACGCACAGGACTGGATGACTGACGAGATTCTGACGCAGCTCTGGAGCGAGATCACGCGCACCGCCCGTCCCGGCGCGCGCGTCATCTTCCGCACGGCGGCCGAAGAATCGCTCCTGCCGGGCCGTATCCCTCAGGCGCTGCTGGACCGCTGGTCCTATGATGAAGCGCGTTGCCAAGCCTGGACGGCACGCGACCGCTCCTCGATCTACGGCGGCTTCCACCTCTACGCGTTGAAGAGCGAGAGTTTGGCATGAGCACCATCGAGAGCCAGTCCTCGCGGGCAATGGACCGCATCTACAAGCACCAGCGGCGCTTTTATGACCTGACCCGTAAATACTATCTGCTGGGGCGCGACGAGTTGCTGGATGCCCTGCAGCCTGCGCCCGGACAGTCTGTGCTGGAGATTGGCTGCGGCACAGGCCGCAATCTGGTGGCCGCAGCGCAGCGCTATCCGCAGGCCCAGATGCACGGTTTTGATGTGTCAGCCGAAATGCTGGACACGGCGGGGCGTTCGGTTGTGCGCGCCGGCCTTGCCTCACGCATCCGGCTGGGACAGGCCGATGCGACGCAATTCAGTTCAAGTGCCCTGTTTGGTCGGGACGGTTTTGACCGGGTCTTCATCTCCTACACGCTGTCGATGATTCCGGATTGGCCAGCCGTGCTGGAGCGCGCCATGGAAGCTCTTGCTCCCGGCGGCGAGCTCCACATCGTCGATTTCGGCCAGCAAGCGGGCCTGCCCGGCGCATTCCGGCGGATGCTCTATGCGTGGCTGGCACGCTTCAGCGTCTATCCCGATGCGCAGCTGGTGCCAAAGCTGGCAGCACTCGCCGCGCGACAGGGACTGTCCCTCGAGGTCAGTCATCCATGGCGCGGTTACGCCGTGTCGGTTGTGCTGCGGCGCGCCTGATCACATCTGCGTTGACATGCGAATTCCTCGCGGTGGGCTGCGCTGCCGTGCCTTCCCATCGGGTAAGCTCACCGCTTAGTGTGACCGCCCAACAGAACAGCGGCCAGGCCGCGCCAACACCGAGGTTACAATCATGTCCGCTCGTTACACGCTTCACGGCATCTGGCTTTCAGGCCCTGCCTACAAGGTCGGCCTCATGCTGGCGCTCGCCGGCGAGAAGTTTGACTACGAGCACGTCAACCTGCGGGCAGGCGAGCACAAGCAGCCGGGCTTTGTTGCCAAGCAGCGCTATGGGCAGGTGCCGCTGCTGATCGACACGTCGAACGGCCGGAATCTTGCGCAGTCGGCTTGCATTCTCGAATACCTGGCCGACCAGACCGGCAAGTTCGGTGGCGCGACAGCGGATGAGCGACAGCAATGCCGCGAATGGATGTTCTGGGATTTTGACCGGCTGGCCACACCCATCTACCGCATGCGCGGCCAGCGGCTCGGCCTGCGCTCGATTCATCAGGCAACAGCGGAAATGTATGTCGCCGAGGGCAATGTGGCGCTGAAGGTGCTGGATGACCATCTGGCCGGCCGCAACTGGCTGGTGGGCGACGGCCTGACCATTGCCGACATCGATATCTGGGGTGTCGTTGCCTATGCGGCGGCAGGCGGGTTCAACTTGGCGCAATATGCCAACCTCTCGGCCTGGATTGCGCGCCTGCAAGCGCAGTCTGGCTATGCATCAGCCGAAACCCTGCTGCCGAAGACCTCGAAGGCGGCCGCGTGAGCCTGACAATACGCGAGGCGCGAGAGGCAGATGTCGTGGTGATTGCCGCGC
>JANMMX010000263.1:0-5667 GCA_031373605.1 Allobosea sp.
CTCCAGCGTGTGTCCCCCAGAACGGCGCCTGCGCCTTCGGGCAAGACTGATGGCAGCCAGTCCGCATCGGCTGGCATTTGCGGATCGGAATAGGAAATCACCATCCGCTCTCCCGCCTTGTCGACCAGAATGGCCGAGACAGGCGAGCGCAGGCCGGGGAACCGGCGCGCAAACTGCGTCTCGACATTCTCGGCCGCCAGACCGTCGATGATCGCTTGCGCCGTCGCGTCTGCACCCAGCCGTGTTGCCAGCCAGGAGCGCCCACCCAGCCGCGCCACTGCAACCGAGGCATTGGCCGCAAGCCCGCCGCCGATCACCGCCAGATCGCGCGCACGGTGCTTTTCCGGCTTCGACGGAATGGCGTCGAGACCGTAAACATAATCCAAAACGGCAATGCCAATGCAGAAAACGCCCGTCATATCACCAAATTCAGTTCACTTGCCCGCCAGGTGCACCCGGATAACAATTGTTTTGCGCGGCTTTCGGAGCATCAGGCGAGCCTGATGCGATTCCTGTGAAACACCCAGTTGCCATAAAATCTATCAAGTCTTATATCTTTTACAAGACTGGATCGAAAGGGTGTTGACGGCGTGTGCCTTCAGCCTCCAATCTGGCGGTCAAGAATGACAGTGCGGCCCTTTGGGTGACAGTGCTGCGCTCACGGGAGGGAGAACCAGGTGGCCGGAGTTTCCGTTCGCAAGGTCGTCAAGACCTTTGGCAAGGTGGATGTCATCCATGGCATCGATCTTGATTTCCGTGATGGCGAGTTTGCCGTGCTCGTCGGCCCGTCTGGCTGTGGCAAATCCACGCTGCTGCGCATGATCGCCGGGCTGGAATCCGTGTCCGGCGGTGAAATTTCGATTGGCGAGCGTATCGTCAACGACCTGCCCCCGCGTGACCGCGACATCGCCATGGTGTTTCAGGATTACGCGCTTTACCCGCACAAGACCGTCTATGAGAACATGGCGTTCGGCCTGCGCATGCGCGGCATGAGCGCGGCCGAGATCGAGCCGCGGGTGAAGGAAGCCGGCGACATCCTGCAGATCAGCCACCTGTTCGAGCGCAGGCCGGGCCAGCTCTCCGGCGGCCAGCGCCAGCGCGTGGCCATGGGTCGGTCCATCGTGCGTCGGCCCAAGGTGTTCCTGTTCGACGAGCCCCTGTCCAACCTCGATGCGCAGTTGCGCGGCGAGGTCCGCATCGAGATCAAGAAGCTGCATCAGGCGTTTGGCACCACCATCATCTATGTGACCCACGATCAGGTGGAGGCGATGACGCTGGCTGACCGTATCGCCGTGCTGAACGCTGGCCGGCTGGAGCAGTTTGCCGCGCCCGATGACATCTACAACCGCCCGGCCAGCCGCTTTGTGGCGGGCTTCATGGGCTCGCCGCCGATGAATTTCATCAAGGCGACCATCAACCCGGACGGGCGCAGCATGATCTGGCCCGGCGGGCCGTCGCTGGCGGTGCCCTCCGTGCTGCATGCCCAAAGCCAGCGGCTGGCGGGAAGGGAGGCTTCGATTGGCCTTCGTCCCGAACATGTCGTGCCGGGCGATGGTGCCGACACATTCGAGGCAAAGGTCGAACTGGTGGAGCCACTCGGCTCCGAGACGCTGGCCATGCTGCGCATCGGCGGGGCCAGCGTCACCGGCCGCTTTCCGCCTGACATGAAGGTGAAGCCCGGCGACATGGTGAAAGTGTCGCTGGCGCTGAACCGCATGCGCTTTTTCGACCCCGACACCGGCCTGACACTGGCTGCCTGAGTTCAAACCTGACGCTCGATCCATTCGCTGCCCGCAAGGCAGCACCCCATGACCGGAGGAACCCACATGAAACGGACTTTCATCCTTGCCACGCTCGCCGCCGGGCTCTCGCTCAGCGTCTCCAGCGCCGCCATCGCCCAGACGACCTTGCGCATCTTCACTGGCGGCCAGCAGCGCCCCGATGTGATGCGCAAGATTGCGGACGAGTATGAAAAGCGGAATGCCGGCATCAAGATCGAGGTTGAGGTGGGCGGTGCCACGTCCGAGCAGCAGCAGCAATATCTCAACACGGTGCTTGCTTCGAAAGATGCCGCGCTCGACGTGATCCTGATCGATGTCATTCGTCCGGCGCAATGGGCGGCTGCGCAATGGGCCGAGCCGCTCGATGCCTATCTGGGCGCCGAGAAGGACGCCGTGATGTCGAAATACGTCGCCGCCTACCGCGAGGCCAACATCGTCAATGGCAAGGTCATCGCCCTGCCCTATTTCGCCGATGTGCAGCTGCTCTATTACCGCAAGGATCTGCTGGAGAAGCATGGCGTGCAGCCGCCGAAGACCTGGGCCGAGCTGAAGGCGGGCGCCGAGAAGATCATGAAGGCGGAAGGCAATGCCAACCTGTCGGGTTTCCAGACAGCGGGTGCGCCCATCGAGGGCACCGTCTGTACCTATCTCGTGCCGATGTGGGGCGCCGGAGGTGCGCTGACTGATGCCGCTGGCAAGCTGACCATGAACACCGAAGCAGCCAAGAAGCCATTCGAGCTCTGGGCTGATCTGAAAGCTGCTGGCATCACCCCGCCGAACCTGGCCGAAATCCCGACCGACCGCATCCGCCAGAATTTCCAGGCCGGAAACCTGCTTTTCGGCATGACCTGGGGCTATGTCTGGCAGCGTTCGCAGAATGATGCCGACTCCACCGTGAAGGACAAGGTCGGCGTCGTGCCGCTGCCAGGCTTCACGGCTGACAAGGCCGCGACCTGCATTGGCGGCTGGCAGCTGGCCGTCTCGTCCTTCTCCAAGAACAAGGCCGAGGCCTACCGCTTCGCGCGCTATCTGTCCTCGCCGGAAGTCTCGAAAATGCAGGCTATTGCTGCCTCGCATATGCCGGTCTTCCCGGAGGTCTATACCGATCCTGACGTGCTGAAGGCCAACCCATGGTTTGCCCAGGCCCTGCCGGTGGTGCAGACGGCACGTGCACGGCCTGTGTCGCCGTCCTATCCGAAAGTGTCGGAGGTAATGCGCACCAACATGAACGCCTTCCTCGCCGGATCAAAAACAGCTGATGCGGCGCTGGCTGACATGACCAAGGAACTCAGCACGATTTTCCGCTGAGCCTGAACTCAAGGAGCGCGACCATGGCCCGGCCTGCCCTGTCACCGCTTGAACGCTCGGACCGTCGCCTCGGCTTCATGCTGCTGGCGCCGGCCTTCCTGCTGCTGGCAACCGTTGTGCTCTATCCCATCGCGCAGCTGATCCGCAGCAGCTTCTCCGAGAACAAGTTGACGGAACCGTGGCTGGCCAAGCCGTGGATCGGCTTTGACAATTACACCAAGGCGCTCGGTGACGAGCGCTTCTGGGAAGCGAGCTGGCATACGTTTCTCTACATCATCGTCACGGTGCCGGGCGCGGTCGGCATCGGACTGGGCCTGGCCTTGCTGGCCAACCAGCCCTTCAAGGTGAAATGGCCGGTGCGGCTGGGGCTGCTCTTGCCATGGGCGCTGCCATTGGTCTTTGCCGGGCTGATCTTTCGCTGGTTCTTCGAGTTCCAGCAGGGGCTGGTCAACAATGCGCTGGTCGCCATCGGCCTGCCGCCCGTCGCCTGGCTGACGCAGGAGGGCCCAGCCTTCTTCGCCGTCTGCCTCGCCATCATCTGGAAGACGTCAAGCTTTGCCGCACTTGTGCTGCTGGCCGGCCTGCAGACCATCCCCAAATCGCTCTATGAGGCTGCCGAGGTGGATGGCGCGA
Source organism: Allobosea sp. (assembly GCA_031373605.1). Classification (GTDB taxonomy): domain Bacteria; phylum Pseudomonadota; class Alphaproteobacteria; order Rhizobiales; family Beijerinckiaceae; genus Allobosea. The sequence goes on from JANMMX010000263.1 coordinate 3,723, forward strand.
GGCCCTGGCAGCAGTTCTGGGAGATCACGCTGCCGATGCTGCGCCCGGCCATCGTGGTGGCGCTGATCTTCCGCACCATCACTGCGATCCAGACCTTCGACATTCCCTATGCCATGACCAATGGCGGGCCGGGCAATGCCACCGAGACGCTGGCCATGTACATCCACAAGACCACGATCGACTTTCTCGATCTGGGTTATGGCTCCGCACTTGCCGTGCTGATGTTCATCATCTCGGCTTTAGGCACGAGCTATTATCTGCGCCACACACAGCGCGATCCGAGCCAGGGGAGAGCGTGATGGCAGGCTCAGGCAGCACGTCTTCAGGCAGCACATTGGCGCGACTTCCCAGCAGGCGTCGCACGACCTGGATCGCCGCACTGATCGTGGCGGCCAACGGCTTCTTTCCGGCGATCTGGATCCTCTTCACCTCGCTGAAGACCGAAGCCGAGCTGATGCGGCTGCCGATCACCATCTGGCCGAGCGCGCCGACGCTGAACAATTTCGTGCGTGTCTTCACCGACCAACCGATTCTGCTGTTTCTGTGGAACAGCTTTGTGGTTGCTGTGCTTTCCACCATCCTGTGTGTGGTGGTCTCGGCGCTGGCCGCCTATGCGCTGGTCAGGCTCAAGCTGCCGGCGCCCAACCTCATCCTCTCGGTGTTGCTGGCGGTGGCCATGTTCCCGCTGATTTCGCTGATGGTGCCGCTGTTCTCGGTGATGCGCGATCTCTCGATGCTGAACACATGGTGGGCACTGATCTTTCCCTATGCGGTGCTCTCCATGCCGGTCTGCACGCTGGTGCTGATCTCGTTCTTTCAGGACATCCCGCGTGATCTCGAAAATGCTGCCATGATTGATGGCTGCACAAGGCTGGGCGCGCTCTGGCATGTGGTCGTGCCACTGGCGGCGCCCGGCGTATTCACTGCAGGCATCCTCTCCTTCGTCAATGCCTGGGACGAGTTCCTGCTGGCGCTGACGCTCTCGCCGCGCGTCGCCTCGCGCACATTGCCGGTCGGCATCACGCTCTATCAGGGCGAGTTCTCCTTTCCCTGGCCGATCATTTCGGCCGCACTTATCATCGCCATCGTGCCCATCTGCATCCTGATCGCCGTGTTCCAGGAGCGCGTGGTGGGCGGGCTGACGCAGGGTGGCGTGAAGGGGTAGGCTGGCCTGCGGTTCGCGCAGTTTGGTATGAAATCAAGGGGGCATGCATGATGTAAACGCATATCGGATGCGTTTGCGAACTGCGTGCATGTTGCAGTGCACAGGCGTATTGCATCCCGGCTTCCGCGGCGCAGCAGAAACAACCGCCGCACAAGGATGCCTCAGATGGCGCAGGAAAACTCCAGCGCCGTGACCGAACCTGAACAGTCTGGCCTGACGCTCAGGCCCGCCCACAAGGCGGGTTTCTGGACGCTTTCGCTCGGCTCCGTCGGCGTGGTCTACGGCGATATTGGTACAAGCCCACTCTATGCCTTTCGTGAATCCATCAACGCGGCTGTCGGACATGGCGGCACACCCGGCGCGCCAGAAATATTCGGCGTGCTTTCGCTCATGATCTGGGCGCTGATCCTTATCGTCACGATCAAATACGTGATGATCCTCCTTTTTGCCGATAACAAAGGTGAAGGCGGCACCTTGTCGCTGCTTGCACTGGCGCGTGGCACCGGTGGACGCTCCGCAGCATTTGCGGCCATTCTTGGCGTGATTGGCGCTGCGCTCTTCTACGGCGATGCAGCCCTGACACCTGCTGTCTCGGTTTTGTCAGCTGTCGAGGGGTTGAAGCTCGTTGCCCCGCAGTTTGAAGCCTATGTCTTGCCGATCACGATCGCAATCATCATCGGGCTCTTTGCTGTCCAGCGCTATGGAACGGGCAAGGTCGCGGCGTTTTTCGGCCCGATCACGCTGATATGGTTTCTTGCCATCGCGGCGACAGGAATGCCG
>JANMMX010000266.1:0-12159 GCA_031373605.1 Allobosea sp.
ACCAGAACCTTGCGCCCGCGCCAGTCGGGCATCTCTGGCTGGGCCCCTTCGCTGGCAAGGGCGACGAGTGGCAGCACAAGTCTGAAAATGGCGCCATGGCCAGGCTGGCTTTCGACGCTGACCGTGCCGCCCATCAGCGTCACCAACCGCCGCACAATCGCGAGCCCAAGCCCTGTGCCGCCGGGGTGTGGCATGGCGCTGTTGTCAGCCTGTTCGAACTCTTCGAAGATCGCCTCCAGCCGGTCGGCAGCAATGCCGGGCCCCGTATCACTGACCTCGACCAGAATCTGCTCGCCCGCGCGCGCAAGCGTGACTCCGACGCCACCTTCCTGGGTGAACTTGACGGCATTGCCGACAATGTTGAGCAGCACCTGGCGCAACCGATCGGCATCGCCCAGAACGCGCAACGGCAGGTCAGGAGCCATGCAGGCCGAAAGCTCGATGCCCTTCGCCTGCGCGCGTGGCGCCATCAGTTCGATCACGCTTTCGACCAGAAGCGGCAGATCGAAAGGGGCTTCAGTCAGCTCCAGCTTGCCGGCCTCCACTTTGGCAAAGTCGAGGATGTCATCGACGAGCGCCAGCAGCGCTTCGCCAGAGGTGCGCAACGCACGCACATAAGTGTCCTGCTCCTGCGTCGGGCCGGTGTCATCAAGCAGGTCGGCCATGCCCAGAATGCCGTTCAGGGGCGTGCGGAATTCATGGCTCACTGTTGCCAGAAAGCGTGATTTCGCCTCGCTGGCATCCTCGGCCTTGGTGCGCGCCTCATCGAGCGCGCGGGCGGACGCCACCCGCGCGGTCACATCGCGGCCAATGCGCTGGACCGCCAGTTCGCCATTGGGCTGCGGCACGACTGTCTCGACCCAGGACATCCAGCGTTCGGTGCCATCGGCCCAAAGGCATTCATCGAACATCCGTGCGCCATCAGCGCGCGTCTCGACCGCGCCAGAGTGCCGGCTATCGAGACGCCGGTCCGTGCCAATCAGCGCCTGAGCTTCCGCGCCCATCAAGGCGGCATAAGCGGCGTTCGCATAGAGAATCTTGCCCGTTGTATTTCGGCGAACGATCACATCACCCAGGGCCTCCACCAGCGAGCGAAAATGCTCCTCGCTGTCAGCGACCTTCCAGAGCCGGTCGTTCAGGGCTTCCTGGCTGCGGGCGAGGTCTGAGGCATGCCTTGCAAGGCGGCCATGGTCGCGCAGCAACAGCAGCGCAGCAACGGTTGCAACAATCGCTATGGCTGTCAGCACAGCCATCAATGCGCCTGCTGTCCAGATCCACTCTGCCATGTCCAAAACGTCCCGTCCGGCTTGCAACCGGAGGAGAATACGGGTTCCGGGTTGATAATCTGTTCAAGCCGTGGGGGCCGCGCAGAATCCTGCGTTGGCTACCGGAACCACTTGGCAGGATTCGGGTGGTTGCTGTCGTGCTTCCGGGTCAGACAACCTGACCTTCCCGAGCCGCCAGGAGCCACCATGTCCCAGATCGCCTTCATCCTCCTTCTCGCCTGTGCCACGGCCGCCCATCTGGCTGATCGCCTGACACTGGACACAGTGACGCTTGCAGCTTCCGTTGCCGGGCTGACGCCGCCGATGATCGGGCTTCTGGTTGCAGCGCAGTCTGCGGCCTGGTTGCTCGTTTCCCTGCCTGCAGGCGTGCTCGCTGACCGGCTGTCACCAAGGCAAATGATCGGTGCCGGTGGGCTGTGCATCCTGCTGGGCTCGCTGGCGGGTGCTGGCCTCGTGCTGGGCAAGGCCCCGGCCCTGCTGCTTGGGCTGGCCACGTTTCTTGCCGCCACAGGCACTGTTCTGGTGGCACTTTCGCTTTTTGTCATCGTGCCGCGCATTGTTGCAACGGCTGAATTGGCCACCGCAAATGGCAGGCTTGAGCTTGGCCGCGCCATTGTCACGCTGGCAGCCCCCATCATTGCCGGGTGGCTGGTTGGCAAGGGTGCTGCCTCGAGCGCGCTGCTGCTGGCGGCTTTCTCCGGGCTTGTCATCGTGCTGGCTGCGCGCCAGTTGCCCCGAATCGAGGCATCAACCGCACCACGCCAGTCGATGCTGTCAGCCATCGCAACCGGGGGGCGTTTTGTCGTCAGCCATCCCTGGCTGCGGCCCATCGCGCTCTGTGCGATCTTCTGGAACCTGGCATTCTTCGGCCTGATGGCGATCCTCGCACCCTACGCGCAGAAAATCTTCGCACTTGGCCCGGAGCAGATCGGCACGGCCCTCTCGGCCTATGGCGCGGGTTTGCTGACAGGTGCCTCGCTCGGTCCCGCCATCATCGCGCGCCTGCGCATCGGCTGGCTGCTGGTGTTCGGCCCGGCCTCGTCGCTGCTGGCGGCCCTGTGCCTTGCGCTCGCACCGGCCTCGACAGGCTGGATTGCCATCGCGTTGGCCTCGTTCCTGTTCGGTTTCGGGCCGATCCTCTGGTTCATCGTGCAGACGAGCTTGCGCCAGGCCGTGACGCCGCCGGAGTTGCTCGGCCGCGTCAGCGCCACCATCACCACGGCGATCTACGGCATGCGTCCCCTTGGCGCGCTGGGGGCGGGGCTTGTCGCAGGCCAATTCGGGCTGGAATTCGCGATCTGGATGCCAGTTGTGCTGTTTGCACTGTCGACGGCAGCAATCCTTGCCTCGCAGATGCCAGCCCTCAGGACCATGCCGGAGCGGGCGGCGATTGCTTGAGCCCTTGGCTCTCAGCCATCCACATCCAGCGGGGCCACGCCAGTCGGCTTGCCATCTGTGCCCAGCGTGATCTTCTCGATGCGCGCCTCGGCCTCACGCAACAGCGCGTCGCAACGGCCCTTCAGCGCCTCGCCACGCTCATAGATCTTAATTGAATCCTCAAGCGAGACATCGCCGCGCTCAAGCCGCGTCACGATGCTTTCAAGCTCCTGCAAGGCTGCCTCGAAGGGCAGGGCGGCAACGGCAGAGGCAGGCTTGGCATCAGACACGGCAGTGATTCCTTTGTGATGCGGTCAGCATATCACAGGGCACGAAACGCCGTGCAAGCCGCGTTTGCAGGCGGGCTTAAACCGGGAGAGAGGCGCTGCGCTTGATGGTGCGCAGCGTCAGCGTCGATTGCACGCGCGTCACTCCTGGCAACTGCGTGATGATGTCGGTGTGGATGCGCTCGAAATCGGCGCTGTCGCGATAGACGATGCGCAGCAGGTAGTCATGCGCGCCTGCCAGCAGGTGGCATTCCAGAATTTCCGGATAGCGCTGCACCGATTGCTCGAACCCTTCGAGAGCGCTGCGGCCCTGCTGGTCCAGCGTGACAGAAACGAAGGCCGTGCCGGGAAAACCCGCAATCTTCTCATCCAGCAGCATGACATAGCCACGGATCAACCCGCTTTCCTCCAGCTGGCGCACGCGGCGCAGGCATGCGGAAGGCGACAGATGCACCAGCTCGGCCAGGTCCGAATTGGTCATGCGGCCATCGGCCTGCAAGGTGCGCAGGATGGTGCGGTCGCGCTGGTCGAGTTCGATGTCCATGGCAGATCCGGCTGTGACAGTTGAATAATTTTATGCGATAAATTCAAAAAATCAAGCAATAATATTCGAATAATAACCCCAGCCCTCTCTCCAAAAGCTGCCGCTCCCGGCTTGGTGCAACGACTTCCACCACATTGCCAGATGCAAGGCCGGAGGCGCCGCCACCCGTTCTATTTCCGTCCGAACAGCCGCTCGATGTCGGCGAGCTTCAGCTCCACATAGGTCGGGCGACCGTGGTTGCATTGGCCTGAATTGGGTGTGCGCTCCATTTCCCGCAGCAACGCATCCATCTCCTCCGGGCGCAGGCGTCGTCCGGCGCGCACGGAGTTGTGACAGGCCATGGTCGCCAGCACATGGTCAAGGCGGCGCTCAAGCGTCAGCAGGCTGTCATGCTCGGTCAGCGCCTCGGCCACATCGCGCACAACGGCGCCGACATTGCCCTGCGCGATGGCCGATGGCGCCTCCCGCAGCAGCACGGCGCCTGCGCCAAAGGGCTCCAGCACCAGTCCAAGTTGGGCGAGCTCCGCGCTGGCAGCGATCAGCCGGTCGGCATCGACCGGGTCCAGCTCGATCACTTCGGGCACCAGCAGAATCTGGCGCGTGACATTGCCTGCCGCGCGCTCACGCTTCAACCGCTCATAGACCAGCCGCTCATGCGCGGCGTGCTGGTCCACGATAACCATGCCATCACGGGTTTGGGCGATGATGTAGGTCTCATGCACCTGCGCGCGCGCCGCGCCCAGCGGCAGAGCCACCGTCTCGGCAGGTGCCGGCGCGACATGGGCACGCGCGTCAGCCGAAGGCGTGTCCGCATCGAAGGTGGCCTGAGCCTGCTCACCAAACCCTGCAAACCGTCCATCTGTTGTGGCTTCGATTGGCCGCGACGGTTCCGGCCAATCGATGAAAGCCGGACGCGCATGCGGCATCAGCACGGCGCGGAAGGCATCGAGCGTGCGGCTGCCACCAGTCGAGGTGGCGCGATGGCCGGCGCGCGCGATCATCTCCTTAAGGCCGGAAACCACGAGGGCGCGCACCAGCCCTGGATCGCGAAAACGCACTTCGCTCTTGGCCGGGTGGACGTTGACGTCGACAAGTCCAGGATCGCAACTGACATCGAGAAACAGCACAGGGTGCCGGTCTGATGGCAGCACGTCAGCATAGGCGCCGCGCACGGCACCCGTCAGCAATTTGTCACGGACCGGCCGGCCATTCACGGCCAGATGGATCCCTGCTGAGGTGCCGCGATGATAGGTCGGTAAGGCAGCATGGCCGCTGATCGCGAAGCCTTCGCGGGTCGCTGTCAGTGGCAGAGCATTCTCGGGGAAATCCCGGCCAAGAGCTTTTGCAAGCCGCCGCAACTGTGCCGCGCTGTCGTCTCCCTCTGCTGGCCAGTCAAAGCCTGTGACGTGGTCGCCTTCAAGGCTGAAGCGGATCGAAGGGTGGGCGATCGCGATGCGTCGCAGCAATTCGGAGACAGCCTGCGCCTCGGCCCGGTCGCTTTTGAGAAACTTCAGGCGCGCCGGGGTGAAGGCAAAGAGGTCGGTCACCTCAATGCGTGTGCCGGGCATGGCCGCAGTCGGTCGCACAGATCCCTTGACGCCGGCCTCGACGACGAGCCCATAGCCCTCTGATGTCCCATGTTGGCGTGTGGTGATCGCCAGCCGCGCCACCGACCCAATCGAGGGCAGCGCCTCGCCGCGAAATCCGAGTGTGCGGATGGCAAAGAGATCACCGTCCGGCAGCTTCGATGTGGCATGCCGCTCGACAGCGAGCGCGAGGTCATCAGAACTCATGCCCGCGCCATCATCCACCACGCGGATCAGGCTGCGCCCACCGGCTGCAATGGTGACGGCAACGGACCCCGCGCCGGCATCAATGGCGTTCTCGACCAGCTCCTTCACAGCGGCAGCCGGACGCTCGATCACCTCACCAGCAGCGATGCGATCAACGAGTATGGGATCAAGGCGACGGACGTGCCATGGTCTTTCAAGCAACGGCTTATCCTGCAACGGCTCTTCCTGCTTTCAGGCGCGAAACGACTCAGCCGCGCCCTTCGGCAAGATAGCTTTTTGCCAGCAGCTTGGCTTCTTCCACGGCAGGCTGATCGAACGGGTCCACACCCATTGCATAACCGGTGAGGATTGTCTCGATCATGAAATGCATCAGGATTTCGCCCAACGTGGCCTCGTCAATGGTCTCGACCCGCATGGTGCGCACAGCGCGGCCATTCTTGGCGAATGTGTCGATCATCGCGAGGCCTTGCGCGGCGACCAGATCGCCAAAGGTCTTGCCGGCAAAGCCGTCATCGCCAATCTGGCGCGCAAGATCGGCATCGATCTTCGGACCACGACCTTTGTTGGCGACAGTGAGCACCGTGAACAGCTTGTCCTTGGGCCCTGCGAGATAGAGCTGTTGCTGCGAGTGCTGATCGACAGGCCCAAGTGCTGCCACCGGCTGCGTGCCCTGGCCATCCTTGCCAAGACTTTCAGCCCAGAGCTGCACCCACCATCGGGTCAGCCGCTCGAACTTGTCCGCGTAAGGCATCAGAACGGCGATGCCCATGCCGTGCCGCATGGAGGCCAGGTTCAGCGCCGCGCCAAGCGCTGCCGGTGTCTCACGCACGCTCTTTCCCGCCAGCACAGGGGCAAGAGCTTTCGCCGCGCCCGCACGCAAGGCGCTGATGTCCAGCCCCAGAACAGCTGCGGGCAAGAGGCCGCAATTGGTCAGGACCGAATAGCGCCCGCCAACACCTGTGTCATGTTCCAGAAAGGGCACGCCGAAAGGCTCGAGCAAGGCGCGCAGTGCATGCAGCTTGCCGGGCTTTGCCGGCTCCGACAGCCCCTGGAAATGCGCGCCGATCTGGTCGCCCAATCCGGCCTTGCGCAGCGCGGTGATCACGGCGATAGCCTGCACCAGCGTCTCCCCAGTGCCACCTGATTTTGAGATGGCCAGGAACCTTGTGGTCTTCAGCGGCAGTTTTGCCAGAAGCCGCTCGAAGGTGTCGCCATCAAGGTTGTCGATGAAATGCAGGCGCGGATCAGGCGCAAGGCGCGAAAGGCCGACAATGCCATGGTCGGCCAGCTGCGCCAGGGTTTGGCCACCAAGGCTCGAGCCGCCTGTGCCCAGCACGAGAATGTCGGTGGCGCCTGCTTTCAGACGTGTGGCGGCAGCCATGACAGGTGCAAGATCGGCGCTCTCGGCTGGCAGGGCCAGCAGGCGCAGGCTTGCTGTCTCCGCTTCAGACCTGAGACGATCAAGCGCCGCAGCCATGTCAACCACGGCCATGTCGAGCAGCGCATCCGGAATGCCACCAGCGCCAACGCCGGAATGCAGGGCGAGTTCAAGTTTCTGGTTCAGCATGGCGGTATCCGTCTGTCGCAGGTTGTCGAGCGATCAATCTGGTGAGTGAGTTCAGGTGCAATCCGGCTGAAAACAGCAAGCGGCCTACGTCAAATTCTCTGGTTTGCCGACAGCCTGCACCAGCAACTGGCCGCTGCCATAGAGGCGACGCGCCACGCGGTGCGCCTCGTCGCGGGTCACGGCAGCAAAAAGGCTGTTGCGCTCGCCCACGAACTCAGGCGGCAGGTTGTTCGTTGCCAGACCCATCAACTCAGCCGCAATCTTTGGCGATGTGTCAAAGCGCAGTGGAAAAGACCCGATCAGATAGCGCTTGGCCTCGGAAATTTCGTCTTCCCCCGGACCTTCCTCGGCAAGTTTGGCCATCTCGGCGCGGATGACATCCATCGACTCTGCCGCCCGGTCATTCTTGGTGGCTGTGCCGCCAAAATGCAGCGCGGCCTCGCGCAGCGGATACAGCGAGGACGACACGCCATAGGCAAGTCCGCGCTTCTCGCGCACCTCCATGAACAGCCGCGAGGTGAAGGCCGAGCCGCCCAGCATATGATTCACCACGGTGGCGATGATGAAGTCAGGGTCGTTGCGCAACAGGCCGGGTGCGCCGAAGCGCAGCACGGTCTGGGGAACATCCATCTCGACGATATGCGTCTGCCCAAGGCCTGAAACAGCCATCGGCGATGTGATCACATCGCGCGCAGTGCCCAGCGGCAATGCACCGAACACAGCGTCGAGCTCCCTGGCCAACTCTGTCGCTGTGATGTCACCGACCACCACGACCTTGAGCCCGGCGCGCTGGAACAGTCCCGTGGCGACCGAGCGCAGCGCGGCTGTGTCGACGGCCGTGACACTGGCCTCGGTGCCCTTCACGGGGCGGCCATAGGTGTGGCCGGGGAAGGCGGCAGCAAAGAAAGCATCAGAACAGATCGAATCCGGGTTCTGCGCTGCGCGCTTCAGGCCGGAAATCACCTGGCCCTTCACGCGTTCGATGGCGTCCTCGTCAAAGCGCGGCGCATTGAGCGCGAGCGCCAGCAGCGTGAAGGCCTCGGCCTTGTGCCGGGTCAGGCAACGCATCGAGCCGCTGAAGGCATCGCTTCTGGCCGAGAAGGACAGATCAATGGCCTGATCGGCAAGCCGCGCCTGAAAGGCTTCCGAATCAAGATCGCCTGCGCCTTCGTCAATCAGGCCGGAGACCAGATAAGCCGCACCACCAAGCCCTGCCGGATCACGCGTCGCACCATTCTCGAATGTGAACTCGAAGGCGATCATTGGCAGGGCATGCTCTTCAACAAGCCAGGCCTCGACGCCGCAAGACGCCATGACCCGCTGAACCTTCAGCGTGTTTGTGGATGGGGTCGGGATGGCATGAGCAGTCATGGGTAACCTTTTGAGCCGGACTGTCGGAAAGCAAATCCATCGTCCAGGCGATGGGGTGGAACGTTGCGGGTTGGGCTCCGCACTCAGGCGGGAAGCAACAGGCCCGTTACGCTGCGATCAGCAGCGAGATGCCGCCTCGCGGCTTCCGTGATCGCGCCAACACCAACGGCCTCGATGCGCGCGGGCCAGGCCAGCACATCCTCGATGGTCTCGCCAACGGCCAGCGCCGCACCGAAGATGCGCGCCAGGGTTGACTGGCTGTCGCGCGAAAAGATGGTATCGGCCATCAGGCGCGTCTTGGCCCGTGTCAGCTCGGCCTCAGTCGGGCCGTCGCTGAGGAAGCGCGCCAACTCGGCGTCGAGGCCTGCCTCAAGTGCCGCCATCTCGACACCGGGGCGCGGGCTGCAGGATACCTGGAGGGCGGCGCTGTCGAGCATCGAGCCCATGAAATAGGCGCTGGCGACAGAGGCCAGATCACGTTCGACGGCCAAGGTCCGGTAAAGCCGCGAGGTCGTGCCGGAGCCGAGGATTTCAGCGGCAAGATCCAGCGCAAACGCCTCGTCCTTGTCAGCCGTGCGGTAGGCCGGTGTCAGCCAGCCGCGCCGCAGCGAGGGCTGTTGCACGCGCGGATCGGCCAATGAGACGCGGCGCGAGGCGCGCGCCAGCGGCTCCAGCGGGCGGGCACGCGAAGGGGCCTCGCCACACGCGGCGAGCTGGCCATAGGTCGCTTCCGCCAGCCGGGTCACCTCAATCAGGTCAGTGTCGCCCGCCACCACGAGAATGGCGTTCTCGGGCGTGTAGAAGCGGCGATAATAGGCGAAGGCATCATCACGGCTGAGCGTCTCGATCTCGTGCTCCCAGCCGATGATCGGCGTGCCGTAGGGATGGTGCTTGAACAGCGTGGCCGAAAACTCCTCGCCCAACTGCGCAGATGGGTCGGCATCCACACGCATCCGGCGCTCTTCCAGCACCACGTCGCGCTCTGGCGCCACCACGCCTTCGTCAAAGGCCAGCCCGGTCATCCGGTCGGCCTCGTATTCCATCATGGCGCGCAGGTGTTCTTTCGGCACGCGCTGGAAATAGGCGGTATAATCATAGGAAGTGAAGGCGTTCTCCTGCCCGCCGAGCCCGGCCACAATTTTCGAGAACTCGCCTGCCGGCCATTTCTCCGTGCCCTTGAACATCAGATGCTCGAGAAAATGCGCGATGCCGGATTTGCGCGCCGGATCATCGGCCGAGCCATTGCGATACCACACCATATGGGTGACCACGGGGGCGCGCCGATCCGGCACAACCACGACATCAAGACCGTTGGAAAGCCGCGTCGTCGAGACCGGAATCGCGAGGCTGGATGGCGGCATGTGAAGTGTCATGAATCAGACCTGCGGGCACGAGGAGCGGACAACGCAGATATAGGCATGATGGCAGGCCGCGTCACCCTGCGCGCATGCGCCGCAAGACAAGTGTCTGCAAACTGGGATTCAGAAACTGGTGCAAAAGCGATCCAGGCTTAACCAAATCCAGATTTCAACCGTAACCGGGCCTGACCAAAATCAGCGCCGGATGGTGCCCTGTGCAAACTCTTTCTGATTCGTCCGCTGCGTGTCTTCGCGCGGACCTTCGAATCCGGGCTTGACGATATAGCCCGCAGCGGGCTTGCGCGTGCCGGTTGGCGGCTCGCTCAGACGGCGGCGTTGCGGCTCGCCTTCAGCCAGCACCGAGAGGTCTTCCGCCGCATTCTTCCGTGCTGCAAGCTCGCGGCCAATCAGGATCGGGCCAATATTCTCTTCAAAGGTCGTGCTGCCGCGCTGTGGGGGCGGTGCCACGCGCTGGTTCGGGTCACGCCCTGCGCGCAGTTCGTTCACGCCCATCGTGGGATTGCGCTGTTCCTTGAATTTCTCGCGCTCTGTCGAGGGCAGATTGGCATCGGCGCGGGCGGCACGACGCGCCACGACATCCGGATCATTCGGCCAGGCGGCATTGCGCTGGGCGGCGCGCTCCTGCGGCTGCGGCAGGCGCGAACCCGGCGGCACAACCAGCGGCGCGCGCTCCCGATATTCGATCGCGTCTTTCTCGCTCGGCAGGATGCCGATATTGCCAAGGAGATTGCGCATCAGCACGCCTTCCTGCGCCTGTGCAGGAAGTGATGCGAGCGACAGGCCCGAGAGCAGAAGAGCAGCGGCAACGACGCGTTTTGTCATGGGGTATCCTTCAATCCAGCTCCGGAAGACCGAACCTGCAGCCCTGATAAGCCTAGCCGAGCGGCAAAATCATGGCGGTTCACAGCGCGTTCGTGCTTCCCGGACGGAAACTGTCATACAGCAAAGCCACCACACCGGCAACGATCGCCGCATCCGCGATGTTGAAGATGTACCAGCTGAAGCTGCCGACATGGACATGCGCAAAGTCGACCACAGCGCCATAGGCGGCGCGATCAATGCCGTTGCCAAGTGCGCCGCCAATGATGAGCGCCAGAGCAAGCACAGTGAGGCGGCTCGTTTCCCGCCACATCCAGGTGCTGAGCCAGACAGAAGCCACCACCGAGACGGCCACCAGCGCCCAGCGGCCAAAATCGCTGCTTTGCTGGAACAGGCCATAGGAAATGCCACGGTTCCAGGCCAGCACGAACTCCAAGAATGGCAGGACCTGAAATGGGCCTCTCTCGGCAATGTCGGCCACAAACAGCAGCCAGAGCTTGCTGGCCTGATCGGAAACAAGCGTCAGCGCCGCGACCCAGATTCCGAGACGGCGTGTGGCGGTTTGCGAAATGACAGTTGCTGGCGGCGGCGATGTCTCCGTCATCACGTCAGGCTGCTTTCGCGTCGATTTCGCGCAGGGCTTTCGCATCGCGCGGGGTGACATCCGGATAAGCGGGGTCGGCGGTTGCCGGATCGAAATACTTCCACGAGCGGGCGCATTTGATGCCGCTGGCCTTCTCGATCACGACGGCCACACCCGGCACATCATCCAGCCGGAACGCATCATCCGGGCCAAGGCCCTTGTTGATCGCGATGCGCGACGTGATGCAGATCTCGGCCATGTCGAGCCCTGACGAGGCTGCGGCAAGATCGACATCCGACAGCCAGACACGCGGCATCGCTTCCAGCGAGGAGCCGATGCGCTTGGCGGCACGGTCCAGCTCCAGCGCGCCGGTGATGACCCGGCGCACGCGGCGCACCTTGGTCCAGCGTTCGGCCAGTTCGGAATTGTGCCAGCTCTCGGGCAGTTCCGGGAAGGTCATCAGATGCACCGAGCCCTTGCCCTCGCGCACGGACGCATGGCGCTCCAGCCAGGCCTCTTCGGCGGTGAAAACGAGGATCGGCGCGATCCAGCGCGTGACCGCGTCAAACAGCGCATCGACCGTGCTCAGCGCACAGGCCCGCACATGGCTGGAGGCCGGGTCGCAGTAGAGAACATCCTTGCGGATGTCGAAATAGAAGGCTGACAGGTCCGCCGTCATGAACTGCGAGAGCAGTGCAATCACCTTCTTGTAGTCATAATCGGCATAGGCAGCCCGAATCTGCGGGTCGAGTTCGGCTAGCCGGTGCAGCATCAGCTGCTCAAGCTCCGGCATGGTGGCGACATCCGTGACGCGTTGTGCCTCATCGAAATGCGCCAGCGTGCCCAGCATCCAGCGCATCGTGTTGCGCAGCTTGCGATAGGTTTCCTGCATGTTCTTCAGGATTTCCGGGCCGATGCGCTGGTCATCGGAATAATCCACCGACGCCACCCAGAGGCGCAGGATGTCGGAGCCCGAGGCGGAGATGACTTTCTGCGGGGCGACCACATTGCCCAGCGACTTGGACATTTTCTGGCCCTTCTCATCCATGGTGAAGCCATGGGTGAGCACCACGTCATAAGGCGCGCGGCCCCGCGTGCCGCAGCTTTCGATCAGGGAAGAATGGAACCAGCCGCGATGCTGGTCCGAGCCTTC